>SKNK01000047.1 GCA_007120565.1 Nitriliruptoraceae bacterium
ACACGACGGTCCTGCCGACCCACGGTTTCGGCAGCTTCTGCTCGTCGGCCGCGGCGGACGAGCACACCTCCAACGTCGATCCGAAGTACGGCGTCGAGACCTCGACGATCGGCGAGCAGCGGCGGGCCAACCTCGCCCTCACGATCACCGACGAGGAGGAGTTCGTCGAGACGCTGCTGTCCGGGCTGGACGCGTACCCGCGCTACTACGCCCACATGGCCCCGCGGAACAAGGTGGGGCCGCAGCCGATCGACCTATCGCCGGCGACAGAAGCCGATCCCAGCGAGCTGGCGCGCCGCATCCACGTGGGTGAGTGGGTGGTAGACCTGCGTTCCCGTACCGCCTTCGCGGCGGATCACGTCACGGGCACCGTCAACGTCGAGGTGGGTGGCTCCTTCATCACCTACCTGGCGTGGATCCTGCCCTGGGGTACCCCGGTGACCCTCGTCGGCGACACCGCCGAGGAGGTCGAGGATGCCCAACGGCAGATGGTCCGCGTCGGGATCGAACGGCCCGCCGGACAGGCGGTCGGCGGGGTCGACGCCTTCGGCGAGGGCCTCGACCGCGGCGCTTATCAGGTCACCGACCTCGAGGTCCTGGCGAAGCGGCTGGCGGACGGCGACGACCTCCACGTCCTGGACGTGCGTCGCCACGACGAGCGGCGCGACGTCGCCATCCTCGGTTCGCAGCACATCCCGATCCACGAGCTGGCCCAGCGGGTCGACGAGGTCCCGGCCGACCGCGAGGTGTGGGTCCACTGCGCCTCCGGCTACCGCGCCGCGATCGCCGCGTCCCTGCTCGCACGCGCCGGCCGTCGCCCGATCCTGGTCGACGACGAGGCCGGTCGTATCGAGGAGCTCGGCATCAGCGTCGAGGCAGCCGCCTGACCCGAACCGTGGCGTTCCCTCATGCCGCCATCCCCCGGCGCTCCGGCCCTCCGCCGGGGCACCGGGGGATGGTCTCGGCCCAAGACGAGGTCGACGCACCGGCCCGACCGTGTGCAACGATCGTTGACCCCACCAACGCCACCTGACTACGAGTCCGCGGGAACTACCGCGTGGTGCTTCCCCGGCCGCCTCGCTCAGCGGGTCAGCTGCGTTGCGCTCTGAACGGTCTAGCCTCGCCAGCAACGTCTCAGCCGTTCGCGAGCCCCCATGGAACAGCTCCTGGTCTACGTCGGCACGGTGACCTTCGCGGTGACCGGGGCCCTGGCAGCCGTACGCAAACGCTTCGACCTGGTCGGTGTACTCATCCTCGCCGCCGTCACCGCCGTCGGCGGTGGCTCGATCCGCGATGTGGTGGCCGGGATCATCCCGCCGGCCTCGCTCCTCGACGAGACCTTGCTCTGGGTCGTCTTCTCCGCCGGCCTCGCCGTGTTCCTGCTCCACCGGTTCGTCCCTACCGGTCGGACCCTCTACGCCTTCGACACGATCAGCCTCGGCCTGTTCGCTGCCCTGGGCGCGCAACGGGGCATCGAGGTCGGCTTCGGGTTCTGGGGAACCGTCTTCGCCGGGGCCATCAGCGGTGTCGGAGGGGGCGTCATCCGCGACGTACTGTCCGGTGAGGTCCCCGGGGTGATGTACCGCTCCGGTGACCTCTACGCATCCGCTGCAGCCATCGGCGCAGCGACCCTGTACCTCCTGCACGGCATCGAGCCGACGGTCGCACTGCTGACCGGTGCAGGCCTCACCATCGCGATCCGCATCGGAAGCCGGCTCGCGGGCCTTCGCCTCCCGGTGCCACGGACCGAGACCTGAGCACGGTCAACCTACGGGTCCAGGACCGGTGAGGCATGGTCCTCGCGACCCTTACTGCTCCGCCGCTCGGAGTCGCCGCAGCCCAGCACTACCGCTGGGCACCGATACGCCGCTGGGATGTAACGAAGTTACACTTCGGGACCACCGTTCGTCTGGGGACGCGAACCGGGGCTGGCGTGACCCAGATGGGCGTCTGAGGACGATGACACGGGAGTGTGCCGACATGAGCACGTCGCCGACCGCGTACCAGCGCGGGCGCACCGAAGGGGAGGCCGCCCTGCGAGCCAGTCTGCTCGACGTCGCCAGCGATCTGCTGGTCAGCGGCGGGTCTGAAGCGTTGACCATGCGGCGGGTCGCGGCGGCCGCCGGCTGCTCCACCACGGTGCTCTACCGACTGTTCGAGGGCAAGCACGGCATCGTGCAAGGCCTCTACCGCGAAGGCTTCGACCGTCTGCGGGCACGCCTTGCCACGGTCGGTGAGGACGAGCCCTTGCCACGCCTGCGGGGACTGGCGCTGGCCTACCGCGACTACGCACGGCAGGAACCGGCGTACTACACCGTGATGTTCTCGCGGCCGGTGCCGGAGTTCGAGCCCTCACCCGCCGACGTCCAGCACGGGCGCTCCAGCCTCGAGGTCCTGGTCGAGGCGGTGGCAGCAGCCCAACGGGCCGGGCAGGTGACCAGCGCCGAGCCGCAGCACGTCGCGGAGGTGCTCTGGGCGGCGGCGCACGGAGCGGTCAGCCTCGAGTTGGCCGGACACCTCGATGGCGAGCCCGCATCGCAGGTCTTCGGCGACGTCACCGCCGGGGCCCTCGCGCGGTTCCTCGCCGATGCGCCGGGCTCGAAGCGCCCTCACGCGTAACCGCCGACGGGTCGTGGACAGGCACCGGGACAGCACCGATGAGTCCTACACGGCCCGGAGGTCTACCCCACCGACCGCACCGGAGAAGACCCCATGATCATCGTTGCTGGCCACCTGCAGGTGGCCCCTGAGCACCGGACCACCTACCTCAGCGACTGCCGCGAGGTGGTCGAACTCGCACGAGCCACGCCGGGCTGCCGCGACTTCGCGCTCTCGGCCGACACCATCGAGTCGGGCCGGATCAACGTCTTCGAACGGTGGGACTCGGTCGAGGACGTCGAGGCGTTCCGCGGCTCGGATCCAGGCGGCCCCAACACCGCAGCGATCATCGACGCCCACGTCGAACAGTACGACGTCCAGGTCACCGCGCTGCTCTGACGGTCCGGCAACCCCAGGACGCCAGCCGCTACCCTTCTCCTCGTCCGCGCCGCGAGCGATGCCTCGCCGCCGGTCATCTCCCTGCCCCCGTCCCGGAGCATCCCTTGAGGGTCCACGGCTGAACCTCGCCGATCGCTGACGCTCGCTACGCGTCGGCTGGACCGCGCACCGTTCTCGGCTGCGCACCAAGGTTCACCCGTGACTTCCTTGCACCTTCGGGGCGTGTCCTACGCCCACACCCTGGCTGCGGTCATCCTCGATGAGGCCACCCTCGACCTCGCGGCTCCCCCACCGTCTGAGGCCCGCCCCTTCGTCGGCGTGGTCGGCGCGAACGGCGCCGGCAAGTCGACCTTGCTCCGCCTGCTGACCGGCGAACTCGTACCGACGACGGGACACCTCGACGTGCAGGCGACGATGCCACCTCGGCTCGTCCCCCAGGGCGTCGGCGAGTTGACCGAAGACGTTCGGGCGTTCGCCTGGCAGTGGGACGGCGTTGCCGAACGTCTGCGCCGCCGCCTCGGTCTCGATCCCGACGACCTCGATCCCGCTCTCGGTCGCGGCTGGGATGCTCTGTCACCCGGCCAGCGGAAGCGCTGGCAGATCGCGGCCACGCTCGCCGAGGAGCCCGACGTGCTGCTGCTCGACGAACCGACCAACCACCTCGACGCTGCCGCGCGCGAACTCCTGGTCGACGTCCTGGTCGGCTTCCGAGGGCTCGGCTTGATCGTCAGCCACGATCGTGGGGTCCTCGAGCGGCTCACCCATCGCACCGTGCGACTGCACCAGGCCGACCTCGAACTCCACGCCGGCAGCTACGTCGAGGCAGCAGCGCGCTGGCGTGCGGCTGACGAGGCTGAACGCAACGCCCACGACCGCGCCCGACGTGAGGCACGGCGCCAGCGACGCATCCTCGCCGACGTGCGACGGGATCGGTCGAGTGCCGAGGCCGCACCTCGACGTGAGCGGCGGCTCGCCGGGCCGTCGCAGCCGGACGCCCGCGAGGCGGGGCGCAGGTCCGCCCAGCGCAAGGCCGAGGCGGCGTTGGCCCGAAGGGTGACGCAGATGCACGCACGGGTCGGTCGGGCGGAGGCCGCCGCCGACGGCTTCGATCTGCAACGCAACCTCGGCGGCGAGCTTGGTTTCCACCACATCGATACCGGCCGGCGCGTCCTGGCGCGGCTCACCGGGGACGTCGAGCACGCCGGCGGGGACGTGCTGCTCCGCGACGTGGACGTGGCCCTCCACCGTGGTCAGCGGGTGCATGTCGATGGCGCCAACGGTGCCGGCAAGACCTCTCTGATCACCGCGCTCCTAGATGTGGTGACCGACACCCCAGAACAGGTCGGCCTGCTACCCCAGGAACTCGCGTCGCCTACCGCCGTGGTCGCCGAGGTGGGAGCGCTCGACCCTGAGCAACGGGGCCGCGTGCTCGGCACGCTGGCCACGCTCGGGGTCGATCCTGACCGCGTCCTCGTCACCGAAGCCCCGTCCCCGGGCGAGGCTCGCAAGCTCGCGCTGGCACGGTTCCTGTCGAGTTCGGCGAGCGTGCTCGTACTCGACGAGCCAACCAACCACCTCGATCTGCCGTCGATCGAGCGCCTAGAAGCTGCGCTCCGCCCGTGGCCTGGCGCACTCCTGCTGATCACCCACGATGACGGTCTCGCTCGGGCGACGACCCGGACCACCTGGACCGTCGCTGACGGGGCGGTCTACGTCTCGGTTGGCGAGGAGGACGGAGGCGCCCCGTAGCCACATCACACCGAGGGGTGGGCTCACGCGAAGACGAGCCGTCGACGTCCCTGCTTGACAAGGAGGCGGCCGTCCGCCAAAGTCCGACCAGGAAGGCCTGAGAGCGCTCCCACAGCTGGTGGACACGGCCGACGGAGATCCGGTCGGATCGTCCTGCGGGAGCGTCAGCTCGGGATCCTGCCCGACCGCGACTACCCGCACGGACCACAAGGACCGGTGGCGCGTGCACCGCAACAACGTCCGGCTCGATGGGGCCCCGAGGGCTGCGCTCGACGCGGCGGAGGCAGGAACACGGTGACCGAGAACGATCCGCGACCAACCTTGGAGGAGGTCGCCGCGCTGGCTGGCACGTCACGCGCCACGGCCTCCCGGGTCGTCAACCAGAGCCCCAAGGTCAGCCCCAGTGCCCGGGCGGCGGTCGAACGCGCGATCAACGAGCTCGGCTACGCACCCAACCGGGCAGCCCGCTCACTGGTCACACGCCGATCCGACTCGATCGGCCTCGTCGTCGCCGAGTCCGAGGAGCGGATCTTCGGTGAGCCGTTCTTCGCCAGCCTGGTCCGAGGTGTCTCCGACGCCCTCGCCGGCACCGACATGCAGTTGGTGCTCCTGCTGAACCGTTCGGATCAGGAGCGCTCCCGGGTGCAGCGGTTCCTGTCGACCCACGTCGACGGGGTCCTGCTGGTCTCCGCCCATGCCGAGGAGCCGCTGCTCCACCAGCTCGCGGATGGCCCGATCCCCGCGATCCTTGCCGGGCGACCGCTCCGGCCAACGTCCCTGCCCTACGTGGATGTCGACAACGTCAGCGGGGCCTACCAAGCGGTGCGGCACCTCGTCGACGGCGGGCGTCAACGGATCGCGACGATCGCCGGCCCGCAGGACATGGCGGTTGGCGTCGATCGACTCGCCGGCTACCGCACCGCCGTGGACGAGGCGGCAACCAGCGACGAAGACCTGGTGGTGGTCGGGGACTTCAGCACCGGATCCGGTGAGCGTGGAGCCCAGGAACTGCTCGAGCGCCACCCCGACATCGATGCCATCTTCGCGGCCTCGGATCTGATGGCCGTCGGAGCCCTCCAGGCCCTCGAACGGGCCGGCCGGAAGGTGCCCGCCGACGTCGCGGTGGTCGGCTTCGACGATTCGGTGGTGGCCACGACCACGCGCCCGCAGCTCACCTCCGTGCACCAACCCATCAGCGACATGGGACGACAGATGATCCTGCGCCTCCGGGAAGCCCTCGAGGGCCCCACGCTGGTGCCGAGCGCCACGGTCCTTCCCACCAACCTGGTACGGCGAGGCAGCAGCTGACCGTCCGCGCCGGAGGACCGTCGACCTCTTCGGTCGCCTGCGGAACCACAACAACGACCTTCCGCACACCAGGTGCACGCAAGGGGACGGCTCTCCATCGCCGCCCCAATAGACTGCCTAGGCGACCCTCAGCCACGTCTGTGGGAGGCCGCGAGCTCTACGCCCTGGTATCGATGTGCGGGATGAGGATGGTGACGCCATGTCTGCTGCGGATCCGCTCGACCGCGAGAGGATGCGTCGCCACAACCTCGGCCTGGTGCTCCGTGCGGTAGCCGAAGGTGATCGCCCATCGCGTACCGATATCGCTCTGGCGACGAGCCTGCACAAGACCACCGTCTCGAGCCTCGTCGCAGATCTGATCGATCGGGAGTTGGTCCGCGAGGCGGGGATCGCCCCCGATGGGACGGTGGGTCGTCCGGCGGTCGCGCTCGAACTCTCCGGCGAACGCTACGTCGCGATGGGGCTGGAGATCAACGTCGACCACCTCGTCTACCGGGTCGTCGACCTCCACGGCCGTGTCCGTGAGCAGGGGTCGGTCCGCCAGGACAACCGCGCGCGACCTCCCTCTGAGACCCTCGCTGCTCTGGCCGAACTGATCGTCGAGCCGAGGCTTCGCATCGCCCAAGCCGGCTCGGTCCTGGTAGGTGCGACGCTGGCACTGCCGGGCCTCGTCGATCCGAGTCGAGGACTGCTGCTGGTCGCCCCACACCTGGGTTGGCGGGATGTCGCCGTGGTCGACGAGTTGCGCGCGGCGCTCGACACACCGGATGTCCACCTCCGCATCGAGAACGAGGCGAACCTGGCCGCGCTCGCCGAACGCTGGCATGGCGCGGGACAGACCCACGAGGACTTCGTCTACGTCTCGGGGTACATCGGCGTCGGTGCCGGCATCGTGAGCAACGGCGACCTCCACCGCGGCGAGACCGGCTTCGGCGGAGAGTTCGGTCACCTCACCCTCGAGGCGAACGGCCCGCCGTGCGTGTGCGGCGGCAACGGCTGCGTAGAGACCTTGGCCGGCCTGGACGCGCTGCTGCGCCTCGCGGGGATGGGGTCCTCCCGGCAGTCACGCGTCGACGAGGTCGTCGACGCCGCCGAGCGGGGGGAGACCCGGGCGGTGGAGGCCATCGAGACCGTTGGGACCTTGCTCGGCGTCGGTCTCGCGTCGACGGCGAACCTGCTGGGTTCGCGCGCGATCGTGCTGGGCGGATACTTCGCGGAGCTGTACCCGTGGCTGCGCACGCCCATCGAGGCCCAGCTACGACAGCGCGTGCTGGCCTTCCCCTGGTCACCGATCGAGGTGCTGCGTTCGGAACTGCGGGATGGAGCGGCCGTCTCCGGTGCTGCGGGACTCGCGCTCCGCGCGATCCTCGACAACCCCGCCAGCGCGCCGGCGAGCACGACCGAGCCCGAGGACGAAGAGCCAGCCACGGCCGTCGAGGGGGCCGTCGAAGCGGACGTTGCGCTGCGCTGACGGCAACCCAACCGAGCTGCGCCCTCCCGCATCGAGGACGCAGCCGGTCAGGTCACTCCAGTCGACTCATGCTCCGATGTGCACCGCCGCCGAGAAGACCTTCGTCGCGGCCTGGTCCGTTCCATCGTCGGCGATCAGCAGGTCACCGACGTGGACCAGATCGTCCGAGGCACCACCGAGGTAGACCTCGATGACGCCAGGCTCGACGCGGTAGGCCATGTCTCGGCCGTAGAAGCCCAGCTGGCCCGCATGCAGCTCGAAGCGCACCGCCACGGATCCGCCGGCGGGAACCGCGACCCTTGCGAACCCCTTCAGTTCCCGCACCGGCCGGGTGACCGACGCGTCGGGGTCCCGAACGTAGAGCTGCAGGACCTGCTCTCCGTCCCGGTCGCCGATGTTCGCGACCCCTGCCGCAACCTCGATGTGACCGCCCGGGGCGACCTCCGAAGCGCTCAGTGTTGGATCACGCAGCTCGAAGTCGGTGTAGCTCAGACCGTGACCGAACGCGTACAGCGGACTGGTCGACTGCTCGACGTAGTCGCCGTGCCAATGGGAGCGGCCACCCGACAGCTTGTGGCCGTAGAACACCGGCACCTGCCCGACCGAGCGCGGGAACGAGATCGGCAGCTTGCCGCTCGGGGTGGTCTCGCCGGTGAGTACCTCGGCGATAGCCGCCGCGCCGGCCTGACCGGGGAGCCACGCCATGATGGTCGCAGCCGCGCGAGCATGTGCATCCTCGCTGCCCATCGGGCGTCCGCCGACGAGCACGAGCACCACCGGTGTCCCCGTGTCGGCGACCGCACGCACGAGATCCTCCTGGACACCGGGGAGATCCAGCGTGGCACGGTCGCGACCTTCACCACTGGTGCACTCCGGTGTCAGCCCGGAGCGGTCGCCCACGACGAGCACGGCAACGTCGGACGCTTCGGCAGCAGCCACCGCCTCGTCGAAACCGTCGGTGGAGGGATCGAGGACGTCACAGCCGGCAGCGAACCGGAGCCGATCCCCCAACCGGTCGGCGAGCTCCTGACGGATGGTCGGGACGTTCTCGGGTTCCGCATCCAGGACGAGGTCGTCGGGCACCGTCGGCATCCCGCCGAGCAGGCTCCCCTGCTCCTTCGCCTCGGCCAAGGTCTCGATGTGCGCGGGGAAGGTGTAGTCACCCAACAGGTTGCGCGCCGAGTCAGCGTTGGGTCCGATCAACGCCACCGTCCCGCCACCGGCCAAGGGCAGGGTGTTGGCGTCGTTGGCGAGCAGCACCAGACTGCGTCGTGCGATCTCCAACGCCGTGTCCTGCTGGTCAGCGGTCGCGATGGTCGCCGCGATCGCGGAAGCGTCGGCGAAAGGATCCTCGAACAGGCCGAGGTCGAACTTCTGACGCAGGATCCGCCGCACGGCGGTGTCCACGACCGCCTCGTCCAGGCGCCCCGCGTCGAGAGCCGCCGACAACGGCACCCCGTAGGCATCGGTGGCGGGAAGCTCCACGTCGATCCCCGCCTCCAGCGCCATCACGGCGGCCTCGGACTGGTCGCGTGCGAGACGGTGGTAGGAGTGGAGTTGGTCGACGGAGAAGTAGTCCGAGACCACCGTGCCCTCGAAGCCCCACTCCTTCCGCAGGAGGTCATCGAGCAGCTCGGAGCTGGCACCACAGGGGACGCCGTCGAGTTCGTGGTAGGCGTTCATCAACGACGCGATGCCCGCTTCACGCACCACCGCCTCGAACGGGTGGAGGTAGACCTCACGCAGTTCACGTGGCGGGATGTGCGCCGGCGCCCAGTTCATCCCGCCCTCTGATGCGCCGTACCCGATGAAGTGCTTGGCGGTGGCCACCACGCCGTCGCGCAGGGTCGTTCCCTGCAGACCGCGGACGAAGGCCACGCCCATCTGGGCGACCAGGTGGGGATCCTCGCCGTAGGTCTCCTCCGTGCGACCCCACCGGGGGTCGCGGACGACGTCCAGCACCGGAGAGAGCCCCTGATGGCTGCCCATGGCACGCATCTGTGAACGGACCGCGTCCGCCAGACGACGGTTGTACTCCGGTTCCCAGGTGCTCGCGACGCCGATGGCCTGGGGGAAGATCGTGGCGTCGCGTGCCATCACCCCGGAACAGACCTCCTCGTGGACCAGTGCGGGGATGCCCAACCGGGTGTGCTGGGTG
>SKNK01000118.1 GCA_007120565.1 Nitriliruptoraceae bacterium
CCTGATAAGCGTCAACCGGCCGTTCGGCCACGGTCGCACCCACCCCAGGCTGGCAGGGTCCGACGCTCGAGCCAGCGCGACGTGGGGAAGGGGCAGAGGTAGACCCTCGGGCTCGCACACGACATCTCCGCGAGCACATCGACGGTGTACACGGGGCCGCAGGCATCCGTCCCTTGGGTTGGTCACCGCCTCGGGGCGCCAGGTATGGTCGGAACTCAGGACCACACCGGCACGCTGGATCGAGGCAGGCGACGGTGCCACTTCCGGTCCATCCGACCTTCGACTCAGCGGTCCCAGGGGGATGCCATGGCCGACGGGCTCCACGAGGTTCTCCGCGAGTTCACCAGTGCCCTGCTCAACCCACACGACGTCGACGACCTGCTCGACCGGCTGACCAAACACACCCTGAACCTGTTGGATGCCTCCGGGTGCGGCATCATGTTGCAGGACGAGGGCGGTCAGTTGGCCTTCGCCGCGGCGAGTGACGACGACGTGGTCGCGGTAGAACTCCACCAGGAACGCATCAACGAAGGCGCCTGCTTCGATGCGTACCAGCGCAACGAACTCATCGTCGTCCAGGACGTCGAGTCCGGCGGTGACCGCTGGCCGGGGTACCGCAGGCGCGTGATGGACGCGGGGATGCGCGCGGTTCTCGGGGTCCCGATGAACGCCTGTGGTCAGACCATCGGCGTCATGAACGTCTACCGCCAGAGCCCAGGACCGTGGACCGAGCAGGACGTCGAAGCCGCCGAGATCCTCACCGCCATCGCCGCTGGTTACCTCTTGCACGCCCACGATCTTCGCGAGCACCTGGACCTCACCAAGCAACTGCAGGACGCGATCGGCTCCCGTGATGTGATCGGGCAAGCGAAGGGCATCATCATGGCCCGCGAAGGTGTGGATGCCGACGAGGCGTTCGCGATGCTGCGCACGATCTCGCAGCGCAAGAATCGCAAGCTGCGCGAGGTCGCACAGCTGGTCATCGACGATCAGCTCGACTCGTAGACCGAGCCCGCTCTCCCTCCCGCGGGGACTCCTGGCCGAGGCAGCAGGCAGGGAGCTTGGTCGTCTTCGCAGATCAACCCACCGCGGCGTCCGTACCACCGACCATCCCCTGCGGCATCCTCACCGGCGAAGCGGGCAGCCAGGGACCGAGCTCAGCGGTTGCTGCATCCCGCAACGCCTCGAGGAGCTCGCTGTCACCGAGGGTTCGGTCTCTGCCTTGCGAGGGCAGCTCCTTGGCGTGGCGCTCGGCAAGTCGCGCTTGCACGCCGCGGTAGACCTCGGCCAACGCGAACCTGTCCCGTCGATGGAAGTAGCGGTAGACGAAGGTGAGGATGCCGATCTCCGTGCGCTCCGCGTGGCTGGCGAAGCTCTGGGTAGCCCCGCGCATGAGATCGCGGAAGCGATCCTCACTCCCAGCCACACCCGCGCGCACGACGTGGTTGGTGATGATCGTGATGTCAGCTCGACGCTCCTCGTGGAGCCCTTCGCGCTGAACGATCCCATCGATCACCGGCTGCACGATGACGTCCTCGACGACGAGGTGGGCGGCGAGGTCTGCGGTGAACCGCTCGTGGCGCCGCAGCTGCTCGGCGCCCACCGGTGGGGGTCCACTGGCCATGCGCTGGAGCGAACGAGCCAGGTCGCGGTGTTCCTGCACCAACACCGCGCAGATGGGTTGTGCGTTCATGGGATGGTCCGCCCTCCGTCGCGTGCACCCCCGAGGCCACTGCGGCTCGGCGAGGCGCCATCGGACCGCAAGAACCCGCTCCCCGCCCTGAGCCTCATCGCTCGGGCGGCAACCGTCCGTACCGGCACAACCGGACGAGGTCGCGGCGCTTACCTCCAGCACGCGGACCCGGTTCGCGCAGGTCGGGATCCGATGGCTAGAAGTAGAAGCGCGCAGGTCCGACCGAGCGATCGAACAGGCCAAGCACGAGCAGGAGCATCCCGACGCCGGCGAGGATCCAACCGATCGTCCAGAGCACCGCGACGTCGAGCAGCGCTGCGACGATGAGGAGTACGACACCGAGCATCAACATGGGTGGTCCATCGGTCGGGGTGCCCGCTTGGTGCGGCCTCTCGTTCCCCGACAGCGTCGAGGCAGCACGAAGCCAACGGGCAACAGCGATCCGACCGTTCGGTGCCAACCTCACTCGACCGAACTGGACCCGGGCTCGATCCGCTTCAGATGCCGCTGCTCCGAGCCACGGTCCACGCGGCATCGGGCCGGCACAACACCCGTGGCTGCTCGGTCAGCAGGTCGACCTCCAGCAACCAGCTGCAGCCCTCGCACTCAGCGAGATCAGCCTCTCCGCCACGCAGTTCACAGCGCACCTTGCCGTCGACCACCGGGCGGGCCCACCATCCCGACCACCGTGTCCACCGTCCCATCTCACCGCTCCCTGTCGTGTTTGCGTCCGAGCATGACGATGCGGCGTCGGGGCCGCCGGGGCCGAACGTCCCTTCTCAACGGACCTAGGTCCGTGGGGCTCCGGCGCCGTAGACATCGCCGGATCGGCGGGATCGGCGAGGGGTTGGGGTCTTCGCAACCCAACGAACGAAGGACTCCGGACCCGTGCACAGAACGATCGGGTAGCGCACCATCGCGGTAGGGACGTCGACTCCCCAAGGAGGAGGCCATGAACGAGACCCTGCGGCTCGGCACGATCTGGGGGGTCCGCGTCGGCGTCAACTGGAGCGTGCTGGTCATCTTCACGCTCCTGCTGGTAGGCCTGGCAGCCGGCAACCTTCCGGCCCTCTCCCCCGACCGGTCACCCGTCACCTACGCGGTCGCCGGAACCGCAGCCGCGATCGTCTTCTTCCTCTCCCTGCTCGCCCACGAGCTCGCTCACGCGCTCGTGGCACAGCGCGAGGGCATCGAGGTCGAAGGGATCACCCTGTGGCTGTTCGGCGGGGTTGCCCGGCTCACGGGAGAAGCCGCAACGCCCGGCGCTGACCTTCGTGTCGCCGGGGTTGGCCCCATCGTCAGCCTGCTGCTCGGCGCGGTCTTCGGCACCCTTGCGATCGCCGCTGCCTGGCTCGGAGTCGACACCTTGCTCGTCGGGGTGCTGATGTGGCTCGGGCTCATCAACGTCGTCCTCGCCGTGTTCAACCTGGTGCCGGCTGCCCCCCTCGATGGCGGCCGCATCCTGCGAGCGCTGCTGTGGTGGCGAACCGGCGACCGAACGAAGGCCGCAGTGTCGGCAGCACGGGCAGGCCGCGGGTTCGGTTTCCTGTTGGTCGTGGTCGGCATCAGCTCGGTGCTGTTCCTACCGGGGATCGGCCTGCTGTGGTTCGCCCTCATCGGATGGTTCATCGCCTCTGCGGCGAGCGCCGAGGAGCAACAGGCCCGGATCCAACACTCACTGCAAGGACTGACCGTCGCGGACGTGATGACCCACGACCCGCTCACGGTGCCACCGGATCTTCCCGTTGCCCGCCTGCTGGACGAGTTCGTGCTCCGTCACCGGCACTCCGCCTACCCGGTGACCGATGGTTGGGGGCGACCGTTGGGGCTGGTCACGCTCGACCGGATCCGCAACCTCGAGGCCGACCAGCGCGCTGCCGTGCCGGTCTCCCACATCGCGGCAGGCAAGGGCGAGGTTGCGGTCGCTGACCCAACGGAGCTGCTCATCGATGTCCTTCCACGCCTGTCCCAGGGCGACCGTCGCATCCTCGTCGTCCGGGACGGCTTCCTCGTCGGCCTCGTCACCGCAACCGACGTCACACGAACCCTGGAGATCGGCGACCTGCGCGGATAGCCCCACCCGAACGACGCCTCTCACAGCAGGCCCGACACCAGGTCGATCCGGGTCGTTGGCGTACGGTTCACGAGTGTGGGCCTCGGCGTCGCGGCGCCACGGTCCGAACCACCAGGAGAGGCGAGAACGTGACGATCGACCAGACGGCGGATCTGGCCCGGATCAGGCGCGCGTCCATCTTCTGGCTCGCCTTCCTCGCCGTCAGCGCGGCTCACCTGGCGGGCCACCTCTTCCCGCTCGGCGACCTGGATCTCGCGACCAAGCCGCTGTTGATGCCGATGCTGCTCACGTGGTTCCTGCTGGTGACGCGTCGAGGACGTCTCCGCACGCTGGTGGGCATCGGGCTGGGGCTGTCGTGGCTCGGCGATCTTGGGCTCATGCCGAGCGGCGAGGCCTGGTTCCTGGCCGGCTTGGGCGCGTTCCTCCTCGCACAACTGACCTACGCCGTGGCTTTCTGGCCGTATCGCTCCCGGAGCGTCGTCACTCGCCCCCTTGCGACGGCGCCGTACGTGCTCGGCCTCGTCGTGCTGCTGGCGGCCCTGTGGGGGGAGCTCGGGGAGATGCGACTACCGGTCATCGCCTACGCGCTGGCGATCATCACGATGGCCATCCTGGCGACCGGCCTCGGTTCGACCGTCGCGATCGGAGCGATCCTGTTCGTCGTCTCCGACACGTTGATAGCGGTCGACTCCGTGACCGACCTGTACCGCCTCCCCGCGCACGGCTTCTGGGTGATGCTCACCTACCTGCTTGCGCAGGCGTTGATCGCAAGAGGCGTCAGCGGGGCCACACAGGCGCGTGGCGGCCACTCGGCGACCGACCCTGCCCGGGTCAACTGACCGCGGCCGCCAGGACACGTTCGAGTTCGTCGCGCACCTGTGTCGCGATGCGGGTCATCTCGGGAACCTCCGCCAGGGCCATCATCGCGTTGGGGTCGATCGCGATCAGTTCGCTGCCGCCCTCCGGGTGTTCCCGCACGACGACGTTGCAGGGGAGCAGCCCGCCGATCGCCGGATCGATCTCGATGGCCTGGTGCGCATAGGGCGGCTTGCACGCACCGAGGATCCGGTAGGGAGCCACCTCGACGTCAAGCTTGGCTCGGAGGGTCGCCTGCACGTCGATCTCGGTGAGGACGCCGAACCCCTCATCGGCGAGGGCGGCGCGTACACGCGCTTCCGCCTCCTCTGGCGTGACATCGATGCGCTGACGGAGCACGTACCGATCGAGCTGCATGCGCTTCCTCCTGGCCGGGGCTCGGTGGCGATGCGATCACCACCACTCCTCGGGTAACGCTGCAGATCCGCCAGGCATGCCCGCGCGGGTTGCGACACCAGCGCCGAGACCAACCCGGCACGGAGCTCAGCCGACGACGACGAGCCGTTCGGCTCGATCGTCCCGAGGATCCTCGGGAAGAGGTTCGTGGCTGGGATCAGCCCCCACGCCCCCACGCGGCGGCTCGGCTCCCCCGTCGCGAGCCGAGGCGCCGTCCAACAGCGCCGTCAACGACAGGGAAACCTCGGCCAACCGAGCCGCGGACAGGTGGACCTCTCCCGCTCGCCGTGTCACGGTCTCGGTCGCCTGGGCAACCTCGGCGATGTTGCCAGCGATCTGCTGCGCACCGCCTGCGGCCTGGTTCATGCTGCGACCTACCTCGCCGGTACTGGCTGACTGTTCCTCGACGGCTGCAGCGATCGTGGACTGCAGGAGCGCGATCCGATCGATGACCCCAGCGATACTGCTGATCGCCTCGTGTGCTGCCCGAGTCTCGGTCTGGATCGAACCGACGCGGGTCGCGATGTCTTCGGTCGCTTGCGCGGTCTGCTGAGCGAGCTGCTTGACCTCGCCCGCGACGACCGCGAACCCCTTGCCAGCCTCGCCGGCCCTGGCGGCTTCGATGGTTGCGTTGAGCGCGAGGAGGTTGGTCTGCTCGGCGATCGACGTGACCACCTCGACGACACGACCGATCTGTTCCCCCGCCTCCTCGAGTTGCCCCAGCTGCGCGGAGGTCGCCCGGACCCGCTCGACCGCTTCTGTGGCGACGGTGCTGGCCTCGCTGGCGCTTCGAGCGATCTCGTCGACGCTCGCTTCGGTCTCTTCGGTCGCCGCAGCGACCGAAGAGACGTTCGCGCTGACCTCATCGCCAGCCTGCGCGGCGTCGCCCGCGATCCGAGAGGTGTCGTCCGCGTCACCGGAGAGCGCATCAGAGACCGAGCGCAGGGTCGTCGCCTCCTCGGCCACGCGGCCGGCAGCATCCCGGACGGACCTGGCGATCCCACGGGCGAACCACCATCCTCCGATCACCGCCAGCGCCGCGACGATCAGGACCGTCGCGATCGTGGCCAACTGGTTCCTGGCCGACGCCTCCGTAAGTCGTGTCTCGAGGGCAGACAGTTCGGCGTCCTGGGCAGCGACCAGTCCTTCGACGCTCGCGATGAGTGCATCAGTGACCCCACCGGTCTCGAGGGCATGCCGGCGACGCGCCTCGGTGAGATCCCCGCGTCCTGCTGCAGCACGGATGTCGGCGTAGACCTCGGACGCGACGGTCTCGGCCTCCACCACCTGGCGCACGGCAGCATCGTCAGCTGCGCCCACCTCGGAGAGGTGGTCGACAGCTCCTGCCACGACCTCGTTGGCGGCTTCGAGGTCCTCGAGCACGCGGCCTCGCACGCCGGACAGATCGGCACCGAGCGCCTGGAGGGCCAGGGCGTCCCGCTGGAGTACGGCGACGTGGAGCTCCCGGGCAGCGTCGCTCGTGGCCTGGATCTCCTCTCGAGCGGCCTGCGCCGCGGCGTCGGTGCGGTCACCGTCGATCACCCGCTGGGCGGCGACACCGAGGAACACCACGATGAGCAGGATGAAGGCCAGCACGATGCGGCCTTGGAGTGAGCGTCTCGACAGCATCGGTGGTCTCCGGCTCGATGAACCCAGTGCAGTAGCCCTGTCGGCCGGGATCGTCCTCCCACGACCGCTCCGCCATCCGATCCCACCAACGTGCGCCTATCGCACACTCAGGCGAACGTCCCCCGGAGCGGCGGAAGCTACTGAACGAACGTCGCCGAGACGCTGTTGCGCGTCTCGGCGACGTCGTTGCGAGCTGTCGGATGCAACCAAGGCCCACGAGGCCGCACCCAGGTCCGAACGGCTATGCGTCCGCTGGCCCACGATCTCCGGGAGCAGCTACGTGTTCCCGAACGTCTCGCATCCCGAGTCCGATCAGCACGAAGAGCACACCCATGCCGCCGGCCATCGCGGCGACACCGAAGGAGAGCACCGAGGTGAACAGCGACGCCTGCAGGAAGGAGGCGTTCTGTGCCGTCCCCCGACGCTCGTCCTCGCGCGGCAGTTCCGCGTAGCGCTGCCCGTCGGTGATCTCGAGGACGTTGCGATCGATGGTCATCGCCTGGCAGTAGGCGGTGAAGGGACCGTTGACGTCACGGTCAGCGAGACAGACCGCGTCGTCGGGGGTCGTGATCCGCTGATCCCCGAGCGTGCTGCTCACCATGGTCCAGGTGCCGATCGCTCCGACGATCAGGATGGCGCCGAAGATGATCGACAGCAGCGATGCGAGTTTGCGGATATCCATCTGGGGTACCTCTCTTGTTGGTTGGCCCCACCCTAAGGGTCGCGCCACGGACGTCCACAGTGTCGCGCGACCCGATCACTTGGGCACAGAGACCGGTGGCGAGAGGACCCTCGGCCCTAGGAGGCCAGCACCCCTCTCAGCGTCTGCTGTCGCCCCGGCATGGCACAGCAACCTGCTCCCGTCGCCCCGGGAACCGGACCAGCGAGAGTAGGCTGCTGCTCCGCGTGCCCACCTGCGACCTTCGAGAGGTGCAGCGGTGAGCCGGACCAGTGATGTCGACCATGACGCTCCCGCCGAACCCCGCAGCCAGCACGGGGCCCTCAACGAGCGCCTCGAACGGTGGCTGTTCCCGGTCACCATGGGGCTGGTCGTCCTCGGCGGTGTCGGTTGGCTGCTCGGCTCGGACCCCATCACCGACGCCGCGTTCATCGCCGCGACGGTCGTCGCCTTGGTTCCCGCCACGATCGAGAGCGTCCGACAGCTGATCCATCGGGATGCGACGGCCGACATCGTGGCGGTGCTGGCGATGGCCGGTGCCCTGCTGCTCAGCGAGTGGCTCGCCGGAGCGATCATCGCCGTGATGCTCACCGGCGGTGAGGCACTCGAGGCCCGGGCCGTCGGGCGGGCCCGTGCCGAGCTCACCAGTCTGCTCGGCCGGAGCCCCCGGACCGCCCATCGCCGAACCCAACAAGGCACGCTCGAGGACCTACCGGTCGAGGACATCGCCGGTGGCGACGAGCTGCTCGTGAAGGTCGGCGAGGTGGTGCCGGTGGATGGCATGCTGCTGTCGGACCACGCCGTCCTGGACGAGTCGGCGCTCACCGGCGAGGCCCGCCCCGTGGAGGCCCGAGCCGGACAGATGGTGCCTAGCGGTGTGGTCAACGTCGGTGGCCCCCTCGACCTGCGCGCTACGACCTCGGCGGCACAGTCCACCTACGCCGGGATCGTGCGACTGGTCGAACAGGCCGCCACCGAACGCGCCCCCTTCGTGCGGGTCGCGGATCGCTTCGCCGGAGGCTTCCTGCTGGTCACCCTGGTGTTGGCTGGCGGCGCCTGGGCGGTGTCCGGGGACCCCGTCCGCGCCCTCGCCGTCCTCGTCGTCGCCACACCCTGCCCACTCATCCTCGCCGCGCCTGCGGCCATCGTCGGCGGCGTCTCCGCGGCAGCCAAGCGCGGCATCATCGTCAAGGGTGGTAGTGCGCTCGAGTCCCTCGCCAGCGGCGAGGTGGTGTTGCTCGACAAGACCGGCACCATCACCCGCGGGCAGCCCCGTGTCGCCGAGGTACACCCGCTGCCCGGTACGGACACCAGCAGACTCCTACACCTCGCGGGATCCCTGGACCAGGTGTCGGTCCACCCCTTCGCCCCCGCTATCGTCGAGGCCGCCCACGCTCGGGTCGGCGATCTGACGGTCCCCACCGAGGTGACCGAGGACGTCGGCAGCGGCATCCGCGGCAAGGTCGACGACGTCGAGGTACGACTTGGCCAACTGGAGTACGTGAACGAGGGTGCTCCACCCACCGCGGACCTGCGGCGGATCCGACGCCGAGGCTCGCTCGAGGGCCGATCCCTGGTCTACCTCGCCGCCGATGGGCAGGTGCTCGGTGCGCTTGCGTTGCACGACCCGGTACGACCCGACGCTCCGAGATCGATCCAGGCCCTCCGCGAGGCCGGTATCGGTCAGGTCCTGATGGTGACAGGTGACCGCGCCGACATCGCTGACCTGGTCGGGGACACGGTCGGTGTCGACCGCGTCCTCGCGGAACGAAGTCCGGACGAGAAGGTCGACGCCGTCCGTGAGGCCGCGACGCTCGGTCGCACCATCATGGTGGGTGACGGCATCAACGATGCTCCGGCGTTGGCGCTCGCGGACACCGGGATCGCCATGGGGGCGCGAGGTGCAACCGCAGCGTCGGAGGCCGCAGACGTCGTCCTCACCTCCGATCGACTCGAGGGTGTCGCGGAGGCCGTGACGATCGCTCGCCGGACCCGCCGCATCGCCTGGGAGAGCGCGGTTACCGGCATCGGACTGTCCGCCATCGCGATGGTCTTCGCCGCGCTGGGGTACCTGACCCCCGTGGCGGGCGCGCTGCTCCAGGAAGGCATCGACCTGCTCGTGCTCGCCAACGCGTTGCGTACGTTGCGCTGGCGCCGACGGGTGCCGCGGCGGCGACGCGGTGTTCCGGGCCACCCCGAACACGTCCTCGTCGATCACGACCACCTCGGCGCCGGTGTGGACGACGTCGCGATCGTCGCCGAACAGCTCGACCGGATCGAACCCGAGGTCGCTGGCAAGCGCTTGCGCGAGGTACGCGACTTCCTCGTCGA
>SKNK01000273.1 GCA_007120565.1 Nitriliruptoraceae bacterium
CGGCCAGCCGCTGGATCGTCTGTTGGACGGTCAACCCCTCGGGCACCGTGAACCGCAGCTGCGGCGGCGTCAGGGGGCCAGCAGCCAGGACCTCGATCGCTTCCTCGTTGCTCATGCCGGTCTCGAGCTCGAAGAAGCCGGGTTGGAGCACCTCGGACAGGCCGGCGTCCTCAGCCGCGACGCCGAACCGGAAGCTGCTGCGCACCACGCCCAACTCGGCGAGGTCCTCGCCGACCGCACGCACGGACTGGCCACGGCTGACCTCGTAGTCGACCGGCTGGCCGGCCTCGATGCCTTCGTCGAAGAAGTTGTTGTCCAACCACCACACACCAGCCGCACCGGCCGCGACGATCAACAGGCCGAACGCCATGAACCACTTCGAACCACGGCTCAGTGCCACTGTCGGGTCTCCCTGGTCAGACGGTGCGGTGTCGGCGTTGCGATTCGAGGACCGACTGGAGCATCACGCTCGCGGCGACCCGGTCGATGGTGTCCTTGCGGTCGGCACGGGACAGGTCCGCATCCAACAGCACCCGCTCCGCCTCGACGGTGGTGAAGCGCTCGTCGACCAGACGAACCGGAAGCCCGGTGCGCTCGCGTAGTGCGTCACCGATCCGGCGCGCCCGGTTGGCGGCACTGCCCTCACGGCCGTCAAGGGTACGCGGATAGCCGACGACCACGGCCGCGGCTTCGTGACGGGCCGCCGCGTTGGCCAATGCCTCGATCAGGGGGGCATCCTGATCCCGAGGGACGTGCAGCGTCTCGGCCGGTGACGCGACCACCTGCCCGGGGTCGGAGACGGCCACACCGATCCGGACCTCGCCGAGATCGATCGCCACCAGGCGACCCGTCAGGGGCAGCTCATCCCCGGTGCCGAGGCTCACAGCTCACCTACGACGCGTCGGGCTTCGGTCGCCGCGACCTGCAGCGCCTCGTCGAGCTTGTCGCCCTGCTTACCGCCCGCCTGGGCGAGGTCGCCCTTGCCGCCGGCGCCACCGCCGACCACTTGAGCCGCCGGGTGCAGGATGGGGCGCGCCTCGACGCCATCCTCGGACAGGTCCGAACTGACCGCCGCGACCAGCTGCGCCTTGCCATCGTCGGTCGCGGTGCCGACCACCACTACCGCGCGGGTGACGAGGTGGCCGCGGATCTCACCGGCCAGGCTGCGGACGTCGTCCATGGCCAGCCCGTCGACGCGCGCGACCACGACCGCCAGGCCGTCGTCGTCGCGGGTCGCACCGTCCGCAAGCTCCTTGGCCTGCTGGGACAGCCCGGCGCCGCGCGCCTTGGCCAGTTCCTTCTCCACGGCCTTGAGCCGGTCCATCAGCCCACGGACCCGCTCGACCGCATCGTCGGTCGGCGCGTCGAGCAGGCGCGCCACCTGTTCGGCGACCATCCGTTCGCGGCTGAGGAAGCTGAAGGCGTCCGGTCCGGTGAGCGCTTCGATCCTGCGGGTGTTGGACCCGATCGACTCCTCGCGCACGATCGTGATCGTCCCGATCGTCGCACCGGAGGGCACGTGGGTCCCGCCGCACAGCTCCTTGGAGAAGTCCCCGATCGTCACGACCCGCACCACCTCGCCGTACTTGTCGCCGAAGTTGGCGACCGCTCCGGCGGCCTTGGCCTCGTCGATCGTCATCACGTCGGTGCGGACGTGGGGGTCGGCGAGCACCCGCTGGTTGATCGTCGCCTCGAGCTCGGCGACCTGCTCGGGAGAGAGCGACTCGAAGTGGGGGAAGTCGAACCGCAGCCGCCCTGGCTGGACCAGCGATCCGGCCTGTTGGGCGTGGTCGCCGACCTCCTCCTTGATGATCGCGTGGATGACGTGGGTCGCCGAGTGGCTGCGCGCCGTGGCGATGCGCCGATCCATGTGGACCCGTGCTTCGACGGCCTGGCCCTCGTGCACCTCGCCGGCGACCACCCGCGCCCGGTGGACGCTCAGGCCCTCGATCGCTTCCTGGGTGTCGAGGACCTCGAGCCGGCCGGTCGGGGTGTCGATCACCCCCGCGTCGCCGATCTGGCCACCACCCTCGGCGTAGAAGGGGGTGCGAGGCAGCACGATCTCCACCTCGTCGCCTTCGGACGCCGAACCCTGCAGCCCCGCCGGGGTGACGATCGCGCCGAGCTCCGCTTCGGCCGCCAGGCGGTCGTAGCCGACGAAGTCGGTGGCGCCGACCCGTCCGGCAGCGTCACGGTAGACCTCGACGGGCACCGCTCCCCCGCCGCGCTTCGCACCCGCACGGGCACGTTCGCGCTGCGCCTCCATGAGCTCATCGAAGGTCGCGCGGTCGAGTTCCAACCCGGCGTCCGCGGCGATCTCCTGGGTGAGGTCGATCGGGAACCCGTAGGTGTCGTGCAGTTCGAACGCGGCATCGCCTGGGAAGCCGACTGCCTCGTCGTCCTTGCGGACGCTCGCGATGACCTGATCGACCTTCTCCAGCCCCTGACGGATCCTGGCGCCGAAGTCGGACTCCTCGGCGCTGGCCACACGCGTGATCAGTTCGCGCTGACGCTCGAGGTCCGGGTAGGCGGGGCCGTGGCTGACGATCACCGCGTCGATCATGGGTTCCATCACCGACCGGCCACCCCCGACATCCAGGCCGAGGACCTGGCCGTGCCGGACCGCTCGACGCAGCAGGCGACGCAGGATGTACCCGCGCCCCTCCTTGGCGGGGAGCACCCCGTCGGCGATCAGGAACGCCGAGGTACGCGCGTGTTCGGCGATGATGCGCAGGCTGACGTCGGTGGCGTCATCCTGGCCGTAGGTGGTTCCGGTGACCTCTTCCGCCTTGGCGAGCAGCGGCTGGAAGCGGTCGGTCTCGAAGACGTTGGTCACGTCCTGCTTGAGGATGGCCATGCGTTCGAGCCCGAGCCCGGTGTCGATGCTCGGCGCGGGCAGGTCGCCGACGACCTGGCCGTCCTCGTCCTGCTCGAACTGCATGAGGACCAGGTTGTAGTACTCGAGGTAGCGCTCCCCGTTGACCTCGGGACCACCTTCCTCGCCCCAGTCGGGACCGCGGTCGTAGTGCAGCTCCGTGCAGGGCCCGCAGGGGCCGGCGCCACCGGTCGACCAGAAGTTGTCCGAGTCGTCCAGCCGGGTGGAGCCCTCCGGCGCACCGACGCGCTGGATCCGTTCCAGCGGGACGTCGGTCTCCTCGAGCCACAGGGCCTCGGATTCGTCGTCGGACTCGTGGATCGTGACCCAGATACGTTCCGGGTCCAGCCCGAAGGGCCCGATCGACAGCTCCCAAGACCAGCGGATCGCCTCGCGCTTGAAGTAGTCACCGAAGGAGAACGCGCCGAGCATCTCGAACATCGACAGGTGGCGGGTCGTGTAGCCGACGTTCTCGATGTCGTTGGTGCGCACGCACTTCTGGAAGCTTGTGGCCCGCGGGGTCGGCGGCTTGGCGTCCCCAAGGAAGTAGGGCTTGAAGGGCACCATCCCGGCAACGGTCAACAGCAGGGTGGGGTCGTTGGAGATCAGCGACGCCGAGCCGTAGCGCCGGTGCTCACGCTCCTCGTAGAAGGAGAGGAAGGTCTCTCGGATGGTCAGGGAGTCCACGGGGTCCTCGTTCATCTCATGCTCGGTCGCGAGGTGGTTGGGGGGCGACCGGCGGGCAGTGTGCCTGACGCGGGGCCAAGCCTGGTCCAGGGCGGGGCTGCGGGAGCGGTGACGAGGTGGCTCGCCTCCGGGCCGTCAGCCCCCCAGAGCCTCCCGGACGCTCGGTACCTCGAAGCGGGAGCGCAGCTCGGCCTCACGGGCGGCCGAGGCCTCGCGGCCCGCTGCTGCAGCCTCGCGGAAGCGGTCGGCGAAGGTCGCGGCTGCGCGTCCGGCCTGGCCAGCGAGGTTGGTCGGGGCGACGGCCTGCTGCGCCTGATCGAGCCGCTTGATCACGTACGCACCGATGAGCAACCCGGCCCCCAGGCCGAGCGCAACGGAGAAGGCTCGCTTCATGTCAGTCCCGCATCTTCTTGGCGGTCCGTGCTGCCCCGGCGGTGAACGCGGCCGCCTTGATCAGGGGGTTGGACACCGTCGCGTGCACCACGCCGACGAGCTGGTCGGTGGTCGCGGTGATCGACTGGACCCCGGCGACGATGGTGTCGACGCGGGCCAGTTCGACGTTGACCCCGGCGACGGTCTCGTTCACCCCACGCAGGATCGGGACGGTCTCCTCGGTGACGCTCTTGATCGTGCGCACGCTCTCGTCCAGGATCTTCATGGCACGGACCACGAACACGCTGATGACGACCACCAGCACGCCCCAGAACAGCGCTGCGGTCAACACGGCCCAATCTCTGACGGTCACGTCCTGCCATCCTTCCGTCGGGGATCCGGGTCCGTTCGTTGGTGCTTACGGTGCTTCGCCGCCTGTTCGCGGAGTTCCGCGACCCGGTCGGCGACCGCACCTTCGTGCCCGTGACGGCTGGGTTCGTAGAACCGCTTGCCGTCGAGAGCCTCCGGAAGGTAGCGCTGTTGCGGCGCGAAGCCACCCGGGTGGTCGTGAGGATAGTCGTACCCGGCGCCGTGGCCGAGGTCGCCAGCTCCCTTGTAGTGACTGTCGCGCAGGTGAGCAGGGACGTCGAGGTTGCCGTGACGCCGTACCGCCTCCAACGCGGCACCCATCGCCCGGGTCACGCTGTTGGACTTGGGCGCGACCGCAAGCGAGATCGCGGCATGGGTCAGCGCGAAGCGGGCCTCGGGTAGCCCGACCTTGTCCAGCGCGTCGAAGGCGGCGACCGCGATCGGCAGCGCCTGCCGGTCGGCGAGCCCGACGTCCTCGGACGCGAAGATCACCATGCGTCGCGCGAGGAACCGAGGGTCCTCTCCCGACTCGAGCATCCGCAGCAGCCAGTACGCCGCCGCATCCGGGTCCGACCCACGCAATGACTTGATGAACGCGCTGACCTGGTCGTAGTGGCCATCCGCCGACTTGTCGTAGCGGAACCGTTGCTGTGCGTCGGCGACGTCGTCGAGGGAGAGGGTGACGGTGTCACCGTCCGGGCCCGGCTCACCCACCCCGGCAGCCGAGGCCGCCACCTCCAAGGCGCTGAGGGCCGCGCGTGCATCCCCGTCGCCGATGTGCAGCAGGTGGTCCACTGCCTCGACGTCGAGGTGGATGCGCCCCCCGAAGCCGCGGTCGGGGTCCTGGCAGGCGCGCTCGATCAGGGTGCGGACGTCCTCGCCCGACAGCGGCTCGAGCCGGACGAGCTGGCAGCGGGACAGCAGCGGAGCGTTGAGCTCGAAGAAGGGGTTCTCGGTCGTTGCACCGATGAGGGTGACCCAGCCGGCTTCGACGCCGGGGAGCAGCGCGTCCTGCTGGCTCTTGTTGAACCGGTGGATCTCGTCGATGAACAGCACGGTGCGGCGGTCGCGAAGCTGCTGGCGGGTGCGACCTTCCTCGATCAGCCGACGGACGTCCTTGACCCCGCTGGTGACCGCGGACAGTTCGGTCCAGGCGGCGTCGACGTGGGCGGCGATCACGGTCGCCAGCGAGGTCTTGCCCACACCGGGTGGTCCCCACAGGATCAGCGAGCGCAGCTCACCCCGGTCGAGCATCGAGCGCAGGGCGGTGCCGGGCCCGAGCGCGTGGCCCTGCCCGACGTACTCGTCGAGATCGCGGGGACGCAGTCGCGCCGCCAGGGGCATGCCGCGAGGTACCGCTCCAGGGCGGGACCGATCGCCCGCGGCGCTGGCCGTTGAACCGCTAGTGGGCCCCTCATCCGCTTCCGCGGAAGCGCTCTGCAGGGACGGGGCCATCGGCTCCGTCCCGTCGAACAGCTGTTGGTCGGTCACGCTGGCACCGTACCTGTGCAAGGGGACATGGCCGGCCGGCCCTGGCGGTCACGTGTCCCGCTACGGTTGTGGTCCACGAGGAAGGAACACTTTCATGGCTTCGAACCTGACCGAGAAGGTGGCAACCGGCGTCGAGGAACTGCGCGATCGGGCCGCTGAGACCATCGCCGGCGACGGCGAGTCCGTGTTCCGCGCCCTGAAGCGCCTCGCTGAGCGGATCGATGAAGCGGAGATGAACCTCCAGGAGAGCATCATCGACGCCGAGGAGACGATCGCCGACGGCCTCGAGGACGTTGCCTCCGAGCAGCGCCGCACGACCTGGCCACGGCGGCTGTTCTGGCTGCTGTTGGGCGCCAGCGTGGTCGCATCGGTCTTCGTCAGCAACCCGGACAAGGCCAAGGAACTGCGGAACAAGATCCAGAGCTGAGCCGGCTCCGTTCACCCCAAACGCGGCGTTCGGGGGCCGCAGATCAGCCTTCGCTGCGCCAAGGACGCTTGTGCTTGGGCTTGCGGGAGGTCCACATCTCGCGTTCACGCACCTCGTCGGTGTTGAACTCGCGCCAGGCCCGCTTGCGGTAGTCGAAGTCGGGATCCCCCGGTGCGGGTTCTACCGCACCTCCCGTCTTGGGGTCCTTCGCGGTGAACCGCACCCCATCCTTGCCGGGCTCAGGGGACGCAGTTCCCCGCTGGCGTCGGCGTTGGAGTCGACGGAACCGTTCGAGCTCCTTGGGATCGTTCAACATCCGGTATGCGGCGGTGATCTCCGCGATCCGTTGGTGGCGCTTGCGCTGCTGCGGCTCGTCGTCATCCGGGAAACGGTCGGGATGATGCGTTTGGACGAGGCGCCGGTACGCCGCCCGAACGGTCTCGGCCGATGCCCCAACCTCGACCCCGAGCACCTCGTGCGGATCTCCCACGTCTCCCCACCGTGTGACGTGGTGCGGCACGTCACAGGCGATGGAGACTAACCGAGATCGTCGGCGTCGCCGCCGAGGGCATCGACGATGGCGTAGGCGTTGCGGCGCATGAGCTCGAAGTAGGTGTGTTCAGCGCTGTCGGGTTCGCCCGGCAGGACGTCGTCGGAGAGGTCAGCGACGTAGGTGGCGCCGGTCTCCTCCGCGATCGTCTCCAGGACCGGTGTCGGGAAGACCTCGCTTCCGAAGACGACCGAAACGTCCAGTTCCCGGATCAGGTCGATCACGGCGCGCACCTCGGCCGCGGAAGGCTCGGAGAAGTCCGCCGGCTGGACCGCGGTGGCGTAGTCGAGGTCGTAGTCGCGGGCGAAGTAGCTCCAGGCGTCGTGGTAGGTCACCAGGGTCCGGTTGTCCTCCGGGATCGTGGCGGTGGCCTCGTCGATCCTCCGGTCGAGGTCCGCAAGCTCTTGCCGGTACTGCGCGGCGTTGTCGGCGTAGGTGTCGGCGCCCTCGGGGTCGAGTTCGCTCAGCGCGTCAGCGATCGCGTCGACCAGCGCGGCGGCGTTGCGCACCGAGGTCCACACGTGGGGGTTCGCACCTGGCCCGTCGTCATCGTCATGAGAGTGACCCGCCCCTTCCTCGCCGTGGGAGTGACCAGCCTCCTCCTCTCCGTGGGAGTGGCCTTCGTCCTCACCATGCGAGTGGCCACCCTCGTCACCGTGCGAGTGACCGCCCTCGTCATGATCGTGGGTGTGATCGAAGACCAGGTCGGCGTCCGCCAGCGCAGCCTCGCCGAGCAGGAAGATGGGCGCGTCGCCCTCGAGGTTCTCCTCGGCGAGACGCAGCGCCCCATCGTTGAGACCCAGGCCGATCCCGAAGAAGGCATCAGCCTCCGTCAGCATCACCACGTCCTGTGGACGTGGTTCGTAGGTGTGCGCGTCGCCCCCCGCAGGAACCAGTGGCTCCACGTCGACGCGATCACCTCCCACCTGACCCACGAGATCGGCGATCGGGGCCACCGTCGCCACGAGGTTCACGACCGCTTCCTGTTCGGAGGCGGCGTCCTCCGAGGGCTCCGGCTGGTCGGCCCGCTCTGCCTCGTCGTCCGCGGCTTCCACCTCCGGTACGTCCTCGGCAGATTGCTCGCCCCCTCCGCAGCCCGCCACGACCAAGGCAAGTGCCATGGCGCCAGCCAGCGACAGGCCGGACCAGCTACGACGACGTGAGCGAGTGAGGTGGCGACGCACGCGAACTCCTAATTGCGAACGCCTCGCAGTTTACCGACAAGCGGGACCACTGCCTGCGATCCTCCACCAGGTCACGTGCGTGCTCTCGTTCTACGCCTCGCCCCCAGGCCCTCCCGCGACAGCGACCGGCACCGCCCGGCGCGCGCGGCCCAGGCGGAGGCGAGCGGCGACCGCAGTCACGGCGAACACGACCACGAAGGCGGCTGAGCCGGCGAGCACGATGGTTGGCCCGCTCGGCACGTTGACGTGGAACGAGCCGAACAACCCGATGACGCTGGCAAGGATCCCGATCACCG
The DNA here is from genome assembly GCA_007120565.1 of Nitriliruptoraceae bacterium. Taxonomy (GTDB): domain Bacteria; phylum Actinomycetota; class Nitriliruptoria; order Nitriliruptorales; family Nitriliruptoraceae; genus CSSed11-175R1. The sequence goes on from SKNK01000273.1 coordinate 8,252, forward strand.
TGGACAGCACGAGCGTCGCGCCGAACGAACGGGCGGTGAGCCGAGCGATCGCTGCGGGGATCACGACCGCGGCCGCGATGAGCAGCACCCCGAGGACCCGCACCGACGCAACGACGACGGCAGCGGTCGACAGGCTGAAGACCAACTCGATCGCCCCGGTGCGAACACCATGGACCTCGGCGACCTCCGGGTCGAAGGTCGCGAACACCAGTCGCTTGTACAGCGTGATGACGATGATCCCGAAAGCTGTCCCGACGCCTGCGGCGACCCACAGGTCGGTGGTGTCGACACCGAGGATGTTGCCGAAGAGCATCGCCTCGACGTTGATGGGGGTCGGAACGATCGACAACGTCGCGACACCGATCGCGAAGATCGCCGTGGTGACGATCCCGATGGCGGCATCGGCGTGGAGGCCACGGCGGCGGGTGACGCGATCGATCAGCAGGGCCGACACGACGGTGGCCGTGATCGCCCCGACGTAGAGATCGGCGCCGAGAGCGACCCCAACGGCGACCCCGCCGAGCACGCTGTGGGCCAGCCCATGCCCGATGTAGCTCATCCGACGGAGCACCACGAACACCGACAGGGCGCCGCACATCGCACCGATCAGCACGCCGGCGATCATCGCCCGTCCGAAGAAGGCGTAGTCGAAGGGTTCGATGAACAGTTCGGTCAGCATGGCGTGATCACCGCTCCCCCTGCGGGTCGCGGGCTACCTCGACGTCGCTGGGGTTCTGGGCGAGGCCGGGTCGGCGAGACGGTTCGGGGTCGATCGTAAGGTCGACGGGGTGGTGGACCGCGCCGGTGCGGTGGTCGGGGCCGGCGTGGAGGTCGATCTGTTCGTCGTCGACCACGACGACCCTCCCCCGGTCGTGCAGGACCCGCATCGGCGCCCCGTAGGTGCGGGACAGGGCCTCGGGTGTCAGGACGTCGGCGGGGGCACCGTCGGCGGTGACCTCGCCGTTGAGGCAGACGACGCGAGGCAGGTGCGCGGCGACGAAGTTGAGGTCGTGGGTGGTCAGGACCACGGTGAGGCCGAGGTGGTGGAGCTCGCCGAGCAGGCGCAGCATGTCGCCGCGGGTGGCCAGGTCGACGCCGGAGGTCGGCTCGTCGAGCAGGAGCAGCTCGCAGCGGCGAAGCAGGGCACGGGCGAGGAACATGCGTTGCCGCTGCCCGCCGGACAGCTCTCGGATCCGGCGCTTGTGCAGATCGGCGATGCCGAGGCGTTCGAGCAGATTGGTGGCCCGGCGCTTCTCGGCACGGGAGAACCAGGGCACCGGTGCGCTACCGGCGCTGTCCCCCAACAGGACGACCTGCTCGACGGTGACCGGGAAGTCCCAGTCGATCGCCTCGAGCTGCGGGACGTAACCGACCCCGTCAGGTGCCCGGCCGGGACGCACACGTCGGCCGAGCACCTCCAC
>SKNK01000437.1 GCA_007120565.1 Nitriliruptoraceae bacterium
CTGCCCGACGTTGCGGGGCTCGCCGACGATCCAAGGTGTCGCCTCGTGCTGAGCGACTTCTTCGCGTCGGCGCGGAGCGAGGTCGGCTTCGATCCTGACGATCCGGGACGTCGGTTCGATGCGATCCTGGTGGACATCGACCACACCCCGAGCCACGTGCTCGACCCGAGCCACGTGGACCTCTACACCCCTGACGGGCTCCGGCGTATGACCGCACACCTGCGTGACGGGGGCGTCTTCGCGCTCTGGTCGGACGATCCGCCCGATGAACACTTCCTCGACGTGTTGCGTCAGGTCTTCGACCAAGCGCGGGGCGAGGTGGTGGAGTTCCCCAACTTCTACACGGGTGGGGAGTCGGCGAACACGGTCTACGTGTCACGGTGATCCCTCCCGCCCATCCCTGAGCACCCCACGGAGCTGCATCGTGCCCATCGTCATCTGCCCGACCTGCGGTGAGGACGAGGACCTCAGCGGCTCCCGCCGCGATGACGCGATCCTGCTCACCTGCGGGAGTTGTGGGCACGAGTGGGACCGGGACACCCGGCTGGTCTGTCGGCTGTGCGGCTCGGAGGACATCGAAGGTGTCCCGACCTCGACCCTCGAGGAGGCCGGACGCGCTGGAGTGCGCACCCCGTCGGGGATCCGCCTCGTGTACTACTGCTGGAAGTGTCGAGGCAACGACGTGACCTCCACGGCCCCGCAGGTTGGCCCGAACCCGCCGCCCGGACGAAGCCAGGACCTTCGGGCGTTCCGGGGACGCTCGAGCTGACCGCAGCCCCTATCCGGCCCGCTGGGATGCCCTCGTGCGTTCGACGCACAGATCGGTGGGTCGCGCAACGCTGGTAGGTCGGACGACGACGGACCGAGGGAGTCGGCTGGCGGTTACGGGGGGCCAGCCAACTCGGCAACCCCTTCTGCCGCGACCGCATCCATCCCTGCTTGGTCACCGCCCTTTCGGCGGGGTGGTCGGGGTCATCTCGTCGTCCGGTGCACGCCATCGTATGGATGCCACTGAGGAGGGATCGCATGGCGACCAAGGACCACGGCAGTTCGATCAAGGACGACCGCCAGTACGAGCGGCTGCGTGAGCAGGGCGAGTCCAAGGAGAAGGCCGCGCGGATCGCCAACACCTCTCGCACGACGGCGGGCAAGCGAGGCGGCAACTCGCCGCCTTACGAGGACTGGACCAAGGACGACCTGCTGGACCGCGCCAAGGAGATCGGGATCGAGGGTCGATCCACGATGGACAAGGACGAGCTGATCGAGGCGCTGCGCAACCACTAGACCGGCTCAGCGGACCAAGCCGTGCTCCATGGCGAACAGGGCCGCCGCCGCACGGGTGGAACCGCCGATCTTGCCGTAGATGTTCTGGACGTGATGTTCCGCGGTGCGGCGGGAGATCCTGAGCCGTTCAGCTACCTCGCGGTTGCTGGCACCGCCGGCGACCAGCCGGAGGACCTCCACCTCGCGGTCGGTCAGGTCCGCCGGCCACGCCCCCCGTCGTCGCGCGACGTGATGGCCCGCCGCTTCCGTGACCGCTCGGACGCACTCGATGTCGAAGGCGCCGGCCGCGGCCTCTGCCTCGATGGTGGCGGCCGCCTCGTCACCGGACATGGCGGGTCGGTGCGGCCTCGCCTGCGTCATCGCCTGGAAGGCGTCGGCGGTCGCCAACAGCCGGGCCTCGGCGGGAAGCGCCGCGCCACTGAGGCCGTGGTGGTAGCCCGAGCCGTCCTGCCGCTCGTGGTGCATGCCGGCGATCGGTGCGAGCTCCGCCAGTGCCGACGAACGCTCCAGGATGCGTTGGGTGTGGTACGGGTGGAGGCGCACCTGCTCCCACTCCATCGCCGTCAACGGACCCTCCTTCGACCAGATGCCGCCGGAGACGGCGACGCGTCCGAGGTCGTGCAGCAGCCCCGCCCTGCGGAGGGTCGTGACCCGGTCGGGGGCGAACCCAAGAGCCGTCGCGGCCTGCGCGGCGAGATTGGCCACGTCGGTGGAGTGACCGAGGGTGAACGCCGACTTCAGGTCGACCATGTCGGCGAACACCCTGGCGACGTCGTCGATCTGCGATGCGGGCAGCAGCTTCCCCGGGGTCGGTTCAGCGTCCAGGACCTCCTGCCACACGTCGCAGGTCGCCATCCTCCGGAGGAGGTCGGGGCCGACCTGGAGGAACGTGGCCGCGATGGCTGGGTCGAACCAGTGTCCCGAACGACCGCGCACGATCTCGATGGCCGCCTCGGGCCCACCGAGTCTGTCGAACACGATCGCCTGGGTCGCCAGGAGCGAGAACCGTGCAGGCACGGCGATGTCCTCCTCCGTGCGCCCGTGCGCTCCGGTGCTCCCGTCCCATACCTCGGTGCTGTCCCCGACCGCGGCACGCACCTGCTCGCTGAGATGCAACCGTTCCGCCATCCGCGCGCCGACCTCGCACACCGATCGCAAGATCGTCGCGTCGGCACGCTTGCCGCCGACCACCGCCCGCGCGAGGTGGCGGAGACGACCGTGTTCAGCGCCCTTCCCCGCCAGGGCGAGCACGGCGAGGGTCTCCCTCAGGCTCGCGTTGTCTGCATGCTCGGCGGCAGCGATGACGCCGAGGTCGTCGCCGAACAGGTAGCTGATCTCGTGGGTCGGACCGGTGCAGCCGAGGTGGTGGAGCAGCGAGGTGTAGTAGACGTCCCGTACCTGCGGCTCGGTCAAGCCACAGGTGCGCGCCAGCTCCGTGGCGAGCAGGCACGAACGGATCGCCTTCTCCGGCTCCTGCCCCGTTCCCAGGTCGGTTGCCACGGAGAGGGCAGCGAGCAGGTCGGCCAAGCGCAGATCATCGCCCATGGGTGCTACCTCGGTGCTGCTGACCACCATGGCACGGTTGTGGAGGGATGGGTAGGTCTACCGATGCGTGCGGTCACCCTTCGGTCGAGGCTCGGGACATCGACCAGGAGGCACCACCATGCGGACCTTGACCCGGCGGACGTGGACCAGGAGCGCAACGGCCACGACCGTGCGACCACCGAAGCTGTTCACCCCGGCCTTCGCTGCCCTGACGCTGGCCTCACTCGCCTACTTCACCGCCGTGGGGATGCTCATCCCCGCCCTGCCCCGCTACGTCGAGGGGGTGCTCGGCGGAGGCAACGTTGCCGTCGGCATCGTCTTCGGCAGCTTCAGTGTCTCGGCCGTGCTGCTCCGTCCGATGGCGGGCATCTTCGGCGATCAGCGTGGGCGTCGTCCCTTGATGCTCTGCGGCGCGGCGGTCGCCGCCGGCTCGATCCTGCTGTACGGCGCGGCACCGACGTGGACCGTCCTGGCGATCATCAGGCTGGTGAGCGGCGCCGGCGAAGCCCTGTTCTTCGTGGGGATGGCCACGACCTTCACCGACCTGGCCCCGCCGGAGCGCCGAGGCGAGGCGATGAGCCTCGCGTCGTTGGCGCTGTACCTCGGCATCGGGATCGGGCCGGTCATCGCCGAGGTGACCATGGCCGTGGCCGGGTTCGGCACGGTCTGGGCGCTGTCGGCCGCCATCACGTTGCTCACCGTCGGGCTCGTGTTGCGGGTCCCGGAGACCCGCGTCGCGCCGGACGGCACCGGAGCGTCGGGCACGCTGGCCCGTCGGCGGTGGGTGCACCCGGCGGGGCTGCTCCCGGGGCTCGTGCTCTTCGCAAGCATCGTGGGGATGGCGGGGTTCCTCGCGTTCGTCCCCCTCCACGTCCTGGACATCGGGATGGGTGGCTCAGGGGTCGTCCTGGCGGTCTTCGCCAGCGTGGTGGTGGCGATCCGAAGCATCGGTGCTCGGCTCCCGGACGTCCTCGGACCCGGTCGCGCGATCAGGATCGCGCTGATCCTGTCTGCAACGGGACTCACAGTGATCGCCACGTGGCAGGCGCCGAGCGGGTTGGTGCTCGGCGCGGTCGTGCTGGGGGTGGGCATCGCGCTGCTCACCCCGTCGGTGTTCGCGATGGCCGTCGCTGATGTTCCGGCCAGCGAACGCAGCCAGGTCATGGCCACCACCTCGGCGTTCATCGACGTCGCGTTCGGCGCCGGGCCGCTGGTGATGGGCGTCATCGCTGCGGCCTATGGGCGACCGACCGTGTTCATCGCCGGCGCGGTCATCGCCTGCGGCGGGTGGCTCCTCATGACCGCACGCCACGTTGGGCGCACCCCGGCCGTTGCCGTCTCGCCGGCGGAAGCCACGTGACCTCGAGGGCTGGCCGGGGACGATCTGACGTCTCCCGGCCAGCCAGTACCGGTCGGGTGCCGTCCCTCGCGGTCAGCGGCCGAAGCGGCGTAGGCGTAGGGAGTTGGTCACGACGCTGACGCTGGAGAACGCCATCGCGGCGCCCGCGACCATGGGGTTGAGCAGGCCGAAGGCCGCGATGGGGATGGCTGAGGTGTTGTAGGCGAAGGCCCAGAACAGGTTCTGACGGATCGTGCGGTGGGTCCGGCGCGACAACGCGATGGCGGTGGCAACACCCGCGAGTTCGCCACGCATCAGGGTGAGGTCGCTGGACTCGATGGCGACGTCGGTGCCGGTGCCGATGGCGATGCCGAGGTCGGCTTGGACCAGGGCGGGAGCGTCGTTGACGCCGTCCCCGACCATGGCGACGACCTTGCCTTCGGCCTGCAGCCGCTCGACCTCGGCCTGCTTGTCCTGGGGGAGGACCTCGGCCATGACCCGGTCGATCCCGACCTGGTCGGCGATGGCCTGAGCGGTGCGAGCGTTGTCGCCGGTGATCATCGCGACCTCGAGTCCGAGGTCGTGGAGCTTCGCGACCGCGTCGGCGGCACCCTCCTTGAGGGTGTCTGCGACGGCCAGTACACCCCGGACCTCGCCGTTCCAGCCGGCGAACACGGCGGTCTTGCCGTCGGATTCCAGGTCGCCGGCGGCGTCCTCGAGTCGCTCGGGGATCACCATCCCGGCCTCGGCCATGAGCTTGCGACGGCCGACGACCACCTCGGTTCCTGCTCCGTCCCCACCCACCGGGCCCTCCACCTCGGCGCGGACGCCCTGCCCGGCGATCGCCTCGAACCCCTGTGTCCGCGGCAGCCTGGTGCCGAGTCGCTCCTCGGCGCCGCGAGCGAGAGCCTGGCCGATCGGGTGCTCCGAGTCAGCCTCCACCGCGCCAGCGAAGCGCAGCAGGTCGGTGGGGTCGTCGTCGGTGCCGACCACGTCGGTCAGCGCCATCTCACCCTTGGTCAGGGTTCCGGTCTTGTCGAAGACGATGGTGTGGATCTCGCGGGTGCGTTCGAGCACCTCCATCGACTTGATCAGGATGCCGAGCTGTGCGCCGCGGCCGGTGCCGGTCATGGTGGCCATCGGGGTCGCCAGGCCCAGCGCGCAGGGGCACGCGATGATCAGCACGGCGACCGCGGCCATCATGGCCTGGCCGACATCGCCGGCCACCAGACTCCAGGTCGTGAACGTGACGATCGAGATGAGGATGACCACGGGGACGAAGATGCCCGACACCCGGTCGGCCAGGCGCTGCATCTGGGACTTGCCGGTCTGCGCGTCCTCGACCATGCGGACGATCTGCGCGAGCGCGGTGTCGGCGCCGATCGCGGTGGCCCGAACCGTGAGCACGCCCGAGGTGTTGATCGTCGCGCCGGCGACGGTCATCCCCGGGGTCTTGTCCACCGGGACCGACTCGCCGGTCAACATCGACTCATCGACCGCGGAGGATCCTTCGAGTACCTCGCCGTCGACCGGGACCTTCTCGCCGGGACGGATACGGATGCGGTCACCGACGACGACCTGTTCGACCGGGATCATCTGCTCGATCCCGTCGCGCTCGACGCGTGCCTCCTTGGCGCCGAGCTCCAACAGCGAGCGGATCGCACGGCCGGCGTTGCCCTTCGCGCGGGCTTCGAGGTAGCGACCGAGGACGATGAAGGCGATGATGACGACCTGTGCCTCGTAGTACAGGTCGTGGCCCCCAACCACGATCTGCCAGGTCGAGAACAGGTAGGCCGCCATCGTGCCCATGGCGATGAGCGTGTCCATGTTGGCGGTGAACCGGCGGGCACGCTTGGCGGCCTCGCGCAGGAACGGCCAGCCGATGTAGAACTGCACCGGCGTGGCCACGAGGAACTGCGCCATCCGGATGCCGGGCTCGGTCATCGCCCAGTCGTGGTAGAGCATCGTGGACAGCAGGAACAGGGCGGGCGCCGCGACGAGCAGGAGGCGGCGGGCCCACAGGCGCCGGTGGTGTTCCTCCTCACGGGTGGCACGTTCCGCCCGTTCCGCCGCGGTCGGGCCGGACGAGGAGGCGGCCGACGCTGCGCCCTCACCGTCGGACCTGTCGCCGCCGACCGCCCCCGGGGTGGACGACTCGACCGTGTAGCCCGCCCCTTCGATGGCGTGGGTCCACGCGGCGAGGTCGGCCGACGCTTCGGCGGTGACCGTGGCGATCCCGGTCGCGAAGTTGACCTGGGCGTCGACGACGTCCGGCTGCTTCTGCAGAGCACGCTGTACCCGGGCAGAGCATGAGCCGCAGGTCATCCCACCCACCTGCAGGGTGTGCTGGGTGGGCTCAGGCTCCGCCACCTCGGGCTCAGGGACGAACAGTGTGTAGCCGGCCTTGTCGACCGCGGCACGCAACGCCTCCAGATCGACGTCGTCGTCGACCTGGATACGGGCGTTGCCGGTGGCGAAGTTGACCTCGGCGTCGGTCACGCCGGGCTGCTTGGACAGGGTCTTCTGGACCCGTGCAGAGCAGGAGCCGCAGGTCATCCCCTCGACGGGGAGGTCGAGGTGTCGGGCCGAGACGTCGGTGGCCACGGGGTTCTCCTGATCGTTGGTTCCTAGGGTACGGGGGTACTCGACCCGTGTGGCCGGGTCAGGGGTGTCCGGTCGGGATGGCGCGCCGGACGCGGTCATCGGACCGTGATCTCCAGCTCCATCCCGGCCTGCCGGTGGCCAGGAACGGCGCAGTAAGCGAGGTAGGTGCCAGCCTCTTCGAACGCGACCCCGCCGGTCGCCTCCTCGCCGGCGTCGGCGGCGATGTGGAAGTCGGTCTCGTCGATCGTCAGGTCGTGGAGGATGTCGACCGAGTGCAAGGTCAGGTTGTGCTCCTCACCGACCGCGAGCTCCAGCGATGCGGGCTCGAACGCCAAGGCGTCCCCCGTGATCCGGATCTCCGGTGCGCCCTCGATCGGCGGCGTGTCCTCGCCGTGGTCGTGCGCGTGAGCACCCTCGTGGTCGCCCATGGCTTCGTGGGCCTCGTCGTGCTGCCCGCCGCGTCCCTCTCCGTGGCCATCGGGCATGTTGTGCTCCGCGACCTCGAAGAAGCTGCAGCCGGTCAGAAGCAGCGCGGTGAGCGCGGTCGTGGCGACGACGGTCTTCAGGGACATCAGGCGACCTCTCGGACATTCGGGAAGGAGCGTTCGGGGGATGGGGAGGGTGGGCGCCGCAGCGTGCCGGGTGGGTCGTTCGGGGCGGAGCGCGCCCGGCCGTGGACTCAAGCGGCGGTGAGTTGGACGCGCCGTAGGAGCTGGGCGTTGAGCGCGACGATGATCGTCGACGTGCTCATCAACACCGCTCCAAGCGCCATGGGCAGGACGAACCCGATGGGCGCCAGCACACCGGCTGCGAGGGGGATGGCAACGACGTTGTACCCGGCGGCCCACCACAGGTTCTGGACCATCTTGCGGTAGCTCGCGGCCGAGAGGCGTCGGACGGCCACCACGCCACGGGGGTCGTCGGATGCGAGCACGATCCCGGCCGACTCGATCGCGACGTCGGTGCCGGCGCCGATCGCGATGCCGACGTCAGCGCGCGCTAGCGCTGGTGCGTCGTTGACGCCGTCACCGACCATGGCGACCGTCAATCCGCGGGCTTGCAGCTCGGCGACCTTCGCGTCCTTGTCCTCGGGGAGGACCTCCGCGAACACCTCATCGATGTCCAGTTCCTCGCCGACGGCATCCGCGACCTGCTGTGCGTCGCCGGTGATCATCACCACCCGAACCCCTGCCGCGTGGAGCTGGTCCACGGCCTCGCGGGAGACCTCGCGGACCTCGTCTTCGAGTGAGAAGGCGCCGACGATGTGCCCGTCCCGGATGACGTGGAGCACGGCGGCACCACGCTCGGCCCAAGCCGAGGTGCGCTCGGCGAGCTCCGCGGGTTCGTCCAGGCCACGTTCGCGCAGCAGCGCCGGTCCGCCGATGGCGACCGTGGTGCCCTCTACCTCGGCTTCGACGCCGCGGCCGGTCATCGAGCGGAAGCCTGTCGCGGCTGGGAGCGTCCCGACCTGCTCCTTGGCGTGGGCGTGGATGGCGCGGGCCAGGGGGTGCTCGGAGTCGGCCTCGACCGCTCCGGCCAGTCCGAGGACCACCTCGAAGTCCACGCCGTCAGCTACCGCCACGTCGGCGACGACGTGCTCACCACGGGTCAGCGTGCCGGTCTTGTCGAACAGCACCGCGTCGACCGTGCGGACCTTCTCCAGGGCCAGGCGGTCCTTCACCAGGACGCCGGAGCGCGCGGACTTGGAGGTCGAGATGGCGGTCACCAGCGGGATCGCCAGACCGAGGGCGTGGGGGCAGGCGATGATCAACACCGTGACCGTGCGGTCGAGGGCGAAGGCCGGCTCGCCCAGCAGGATCCAGACCACCGCGGTGATCGCGCCGGCGCCGAGGGCCACGTAGAACAGCAGGGCGGCGGCACGATCCGCGAGCACCTGGGTCCGGGAACGCGACGCCTGGGCCTCCTCGACCATGCGTTGGATGCCAGCCAGCGTCGTGGCTTCGCCCGTGGCGGTCACCTCGACGCGGAGGCTCGCGTCGGCGACCACGGTCCCGGCGACCACCCGGTCGCCGACCGTGCGGGGGACGGGGGTGGACTCGCCGGTGATCATGGACTCATCGACGTCAGCGGTGCCCTCGACCACCTCGCCGTCAGCAGGGATGCGAGCGCCTGGCCGGACCAGCACGACGTCGCCGTCGGTGAGTTCCGCGATCGCGACCGTCTCGATGCTGCCGTCAGGTGCCACGCGATCGGCGTCGTCGGGCAGCATCTCTGCCAGCGCGGCGAGGGCGCCCTGAGCCTGGCCGATGGCGCGCATCTCGACCCAGTGGCCGAGCAGCATGATCGCGATCAGCAGCGTGAGTTCCCACCACACCTCCTGGTTGAACAGGCCGAGCGAGGTGGTCAGCGACGCGACATACGCGACGGTGATGGCCATGGCGATCAGCAGCATCATGCCGGGGCGCCGCGCCCGTGCTTCCTGGATGCCGCCGGTCAGGAAGGGCCATCCGCCGTAGAGGAACACGATGGAACCCAGCACCGGGGCGATGAGGTCGGCGCCTGGCACGGCCGGAGCGGTGTAGCCGAGAAGCTCCTGGACATGCTGCGACCAGATCACCACCGGGATCGACAGGACAGCGGTCAGCCAGAACCGGTCGCGGAACATCGCGGCGTGATCGCCGTGACCGGCGTGGCCGTCGTGACCGGCGTGGCCGTCGTGACCGGCGTGGCCGTCGTGACCGGCGTGGCCGTCGTGGGTGCCGGGCCCATCGTGGTCGTCGTGGCCCGCGTGGTCGTCGTGGCCGTGGTTGTCACCGCGGCCCTGGTTGCGGGCCGCCTTCGTGCGGTTGTCGGCGGTCATCATGGGTTCCTCCCGTGCCA
>SKNK01000372.1 GCA_007120565.1 Nitriliruptoraceae bacterium
CACGGACCGTGGCCCGCAGACGATCCGCGACCGCGATCAGCAACTGGTCGCCCGCCCGATGGCCATGATCGTCGTTGATGCGCTTGAACCCGTCGAGGTCGATGAACATCACCACGAGGCTGCCGCCGCTCCGGCGTTGCGCTGCGTGGGCTTGCTCGAGGTGTTCGATGAGATGCACGCGGTTCGGCAGGCCGGTGAGGCCGTCATGGATCGCCTGACGGCGCATCAGTTCGTGGGTGGCATGCCGTTCGATCGCTGCCGTCAGAACGTTGGCCACCGCCTGCAGGAACGCGACATCCTCGTGGTCGAAGGGCTGGCTCCGCTCCGCCCGCAGGACCCGCCCATCGCTGGAGATCGGCAACGCGACCTGCGTTGCCGATGCCTCCGCGGGAGCGATGTCCACCTCACACACCTGCAGGTCCAGAAGTTCGGTGCATCGGCGCTCCGCATCCGCCGTGAGACCTTCGAGGTCCTGCTCGTGGGTCGCCTTCAGCCCCAACTCGGCGAGCGCCTCCTGCTGCTCGGCGCGGAGGTGGAGCTCCTTGCGGGCAGCCTCACGTTCGACCACCAAGCGTCCGAGCCGCCACAGGACCAGCAAGCTGAGCACCACCGAGGAGGCCACCGGGACCGAGAACCCCTCCCCGGGATCCTGGATCACCAGCGTCGCGGGAGCCGCGATCAACGACACGCCGAGGATGCCCAGGCGAGCGAGCGTGAACCGGCGGTGTCTCGGGTCAGCCCGTTCGGTGAGTGCTCGGCTCGAGGGGTGGAGAGCGGCCAGAGGAACCGCGACGTAGGACATCAGGATCAACAGATCGGTCGAGACGCCGCGCTCGTAGAGCCCCTCCGCGGTGAGCAGGGCTCGGAGGGTGTTGCCGACCATGCCCATCGCCGCGGCAGCGAAGAAGAACCACGCACTGGCCACCTGGACGCTGCCGACGAACAACAGCCGCAACACCGCGGCGGTCACCGCCGCCATCGTCAAGGGAGCCACCACGGTGTTCAGTATCCGCGTGGAGAGGGTCACGTTCTCTGCCACAAGATCGGGAGTGAAGACGGTTCCCGCCAGGATCGTCGCCATGGCGACCATGACGATGGCCCCGTCGATCGCACTCTCGCGGTCGCCGCCAGGAGCCTGGAGGCGGGTGATGGCCAGGGCGGCCATCCCCAGCAGGGGGAACGCCAGGAGAGCGAGGGTGTCGGCGATGAGCAACGTCGTTGAGGTGCTCCACCCTGGATAGTTCACCACGTTGGCGGTGGCGAGCACGGCCAGCGCCCCCAGGAGGATCCACCACGGGTGTCGTCGTCGCGGGCGGTGCAGCCTGACCCCGATGACGATCGCCCCACAGGCTCCAAGCAGGGTGAGACACCAGATGGCCTCACGGACGAGGGCGTCTTCGGACAGCAGGAATCCGGCGCCCGCCAGGGCGCCCGCGGTCGCACCGAACTTCCAGGCGTGTTCTGTCACACCCTTCCATCGGCAGGACGGCGACGGTGTTGAGTCATCGAGCACGCAGTCACGAAGCAGCGCACACCTCACGGGAGCCGCTGAGCGGCGGATCCACGACGAAGCCGGTCAGCACGGCGCCGCTCACCCTACGCTTGGTCCACCGTGCCCGTGGAGGACGCTCATGGACAGAGACCTCGAGCTACAGATCCAACAGCTGTGTGAGGGGCTGCAGGCCATGGGCGCGCGGGCAGACGGCATGCTCACCAACGCCCTGCGGGCCTTCACCGACCGCGATCTGAGCGCCGCCGAGTCGGCGATCGCGGCCGACGCCGACGTGGACCGTGCGAACGAACAGATCCAGCACGGGGTGCTGGCCGTCGTCGCCCTCCACGGCCCCGTGGGCCACGATCTGCGTCTGCTGACGGGCCTGATCCACATCAGCCTGCACGTCGAACGGATGGCCGACTACGCGGTGAACACCGCTCGCGCCGCCGTGGCGGTCAGCGAGTTCCCGTGGGACCTCGACCTCACCGAGCAGATCGGCGAGATGGGCGCCGAAGCCGCCAACGTCGCCCGCCAGGCGCTCCGCGCGTTCCGCGATGAGGATGTCACGCTCGCTCACCAGGTCGCCGAACTCGACGACAGCGTCGACCGCTACGACCAGGGCATCTTCCAGCGCTTGGTGCGGCTCGGCGCCAGCGACGACGCCCAGCTCGACTGGGCGAGCCGGATGATCCGTGTCTCCCGACACCTGGAGCGATACGCCGATCACGGCGTCGACATCGCCGAGCAGACCATCTTCGTGGCCACCGGCGAGTCAGTCGACCTCGGCGGTCGTGACGTCGACTGACGCTCTGCGACCAGCGGAGCAGCCGTGCACGGATCGGCGACCAGGAGGCGGACGTGTCCCGACCTCGACAAGCAGCACCGGCGTTGCCTTCTGCGTGGCACGGCGACCGGGGCGGCCACCTCTGGCCCAAGGACCGCGAGGTGGTGCTGGGCGACGGCACCCGGGTGCGCTACGCGGTCCGGGGACCGGCGGAAGCCCCGTGGGTCGTGCTGGCGCCCGGGTTCCTGTGTCCTGACAACTTCTGGCGGGACCTGGCCCCCGAACTGGTCCGAGATCACCGCGTGGTGATGTTCAACCATCGGGGCATCGGCGCGTCGAGCGAGGCCACGGGTACCGCGCTGCCTCCTGGGGCGGAGCACTACACGATCCCCCGGCTCGCCGATGATGTCGCGGCGGTCCTGGATGCCGAGGGCGCCGCCACAGCAACCGTGTTGGCCCACTCGATGGGGGTGCAGGTCTCATTGGCGCTCTGGGAGCAACGCCCAGACCTCGTCGGCGGCATGGTCCTCACTGCCGGGACCCCGGGCTCACCGTTCCGCACGATGTACGGTCACTCCACGGCCAACTACCTCTTCCCGATCGTGTCGATGGCGGTCGCCGCGGCTCCCTCAGCCCTGTCGCGGCGGGTCTTCCGGGCGATCGAGTTACCCGTGGCCCGGCCGGTCGCGGTCGGCATCCGCGCCGTGGCGGAGCACACCCCGTGGACGGGGATGACCGTCTACCGCGCACACCTGTCCCGCGTCCATCCACGCACGGCGATCTGGACGGCTCGGGGGATGCAGGCCCACGACGCTGTTCCCTCGCTGGCCAGCATCACGGTGCCAACCTCGGTGATCGTCGGCACCCGGGACGGCTGGTGCCCGGCTTCCGTCGGCGAGACCATGGCCGCTCGGATCCCCGAAGCGCGGCTCGAGGTCGTTCCCGACGCGAGTCACACCTTGCCACTCGAACACCCCGACGTGGTGCTCCGCCACCTCCGTGACGTCGAGCGTCGCGCAGCGAGGCCCTGATCCTCCGGGCGGAGCGGCGCCTCGGGTCGATGAGCGACGGTGTCAGTAGTCGACGGAGGCGTACTGGCGCAGCTTCTCCAAGCGGTGCTGCGCCCGGATCAGCCGCACGGTGCCGGACTTCGAGCGCATGACCAGCGACTCCGTGCTGGCGCTGCGACGACCGAACGAGACGCCCCGGAGCAGTTGGCTTGGGGTGATGCCTGTACAGGCGAAGAAGCAGTCGTCGGCACTCACCAGGTCGTCAACGTCCAGGACCGCGTCGACGTCGTACCCGTCGTCGATGGCTCGCTGACGTTCCTCGTCGGAACGCGTCCACAGTCGGCCCAACATGGCGCCTCCGAGCGCCTTGACGGCGCACGCCGTGATCACACCCTCGGGCGTACCCCCGACGCCGTAGAGCATGTCGACCTGCGGGCGATCCTCCCAGGCGGCGAGCAACCCACCGGCGACGTCGCCATCGGTGATCAACGACAACCGCGCGCCGACCTCGCGGACCTCGCGCTTGGCCTGTTCGTGACGATCACGGTCCAGCATGACCACCGTCAGATCGCGAGGCTCACGGCCCGTCGCCGCAGCAACCGCGTTGAGGTTGTCGGCCAGGGACAGGTCCAGGTCGATCGCTTCCGCAGCATCACCACCGACGACGATCTTCTCCATGTAGACGCACGGTCCGGGATCGAACATCGTCCCTGCCGGTGCGGCCGCCATGACCGCGAGCGAGCCCGGACGCCCTTCGGCGAGCAGGCGGGTCCCTTCGACCGGATCGACGGCGATGTCCACCTCGGGCGGGTTCCCGGTGCCGACCCGCTCGCCGTTGAACAGCATCGGGGCCTCGTCCTTCTCGCCCTCCCCGATGATGACCGTGCCGTCCATCTCCACGGTGTCCAGGACCTTGCGCATCGCATCGACCGCAGCCTGATCACCCGATTCCTTCTCGCCTCGGCCCTGCCACCGCGCTGCCGAGAGCGCGGCAGCTTCGGTCACACGTACGATCTCGATGGCGAGGTTGCGATCCGGCTTCTCGGCACTCACGGGTCCTCCGCTCTGACAGGACGGCGTTGGCCTGTCGCGAACGATGCTAGCTACCCCCGCGCGCGTCCGTCCCGGGCGGTCATCGCCAGCGAGGACGGACCGTCCTCGGCAGGTCGTTGTCCAGACTCGGGAGGGACCCGGTCTCGGCCTGGGCGCGGAGGAGGTCGTTCTCGAAGGCGAGCCGGTCGCGGACACCGCCATGGTCGTCGAACAGCCGCTTGAGCAGGGCGATGGTCGCGGGGTCGTGGGTCGCGACCTGCTCCAGCCACGTGACCGCGGTCGGCAGCGCCTCACCATCGGCGACCAACCGCTGGACGAACCCCCTGGCTTCCGCTTCGGACGCCGGCACATCTCGACCGGAGAGCACCCAGTCCTTGGCCACCGAGAGCCCCACCTGGCCGACGGTGCGTGCGGTACCGATCGGCACCCCGAAACTCGCTCCCGGGAAGCGGAACATCGACGAGACCGTGGCCACCCGCAGGTCGCACGCCGCGGCCAGTTCCGCTCCGCCACCCACCGCCGGACCTTCGATCGCGGCGGCGGTCGGCATCCTCAGGTGGGCCACCTGCTCGTACAACAGCGTGAGGAGTTCGGTGCGCCGCCGACCGCCATCAGCGAGCTCCTCCCGCACATCTGCGCCAGCACAGAAGGTGCCTCCCGCACCCTCGAACAAGACGCCACGCAGTCCCGCGTCGTGTCCGAGGTCGTCCACGGTGTCGACCAGTTCGGTGATCGTGGCCGTGTCCAAGGCGTTGCGTGCTTCGGGGCGGTCGAGCGTGACCACGCACAGGTGCCCGTCCGCGAGCTGGTGAACCTCGGTACGAACGGGCATGACGATCTCCTCGAGCGGTCAGCCAGGTCGAGCCCGGCGACGCTCCGGGCCGGCACCACGGCGGGCCGAGGGAACCTACCTCGCGAGCCTCGGTGTCCCTACCGCCCCGGTACGGTCACCACCATGGATCATCGTGAACGTCTCGTCCGGCTCGTCCGCCGCTCGGATGCCGACCTGGCCGAGGCGGCGCTGCTGTGCGGTGTCGAGGCGGATCCCGACCTGGACGTCGACCTCGCCCTGCTGCGCATCGATGCCCTTGCCGATGGGCTTCGCTCCACCGGGTTCGTCGCCGGCGAGGCCCGCGATGATGCCACGACCATCGCGCACTACCTCGCCGTCGACCTGGGGTTCACCGGCGATCACCTGACCTACCACGACCCGGACAACGCCCTGCTGCACCGCGTGCTGGAACGCAAGCGTGGGTTGCCGATCACGCTGACGATCCTCTTCGTCGCGATCGCCAGGCGGCTCGGGGTCGCGGCCTTCCCGATCACCTTGCCGGGACACGTCGTCGCCGCGGTTGCCGGGTCGGATCGGCCCGTGGTCGTGGACCCGTTCCACGATGGCGCGCTGCTCGACGAGGATGCGCTCGTCCATCGCGTGGCCGAGGTCTCCGCTGGCCGCGTCGCCTTCAACCGCGCGATGCTGCGCCCGAGCTCCTCGGTGGAGGTGGTCCGGCGCCTGCTCAACAACCTGACCCGGGACTTCCAGGCCAAGGGTGACGCGGCGAGCGCGCTCTGGACCGTCGAGCTCAAGCTCCTGCTGCCCAACCAGGCGGTGGAGGATCACCGCATACACGGGGACCTGCTCGAGCAGCTGGGCCGGTTCGGGGAGGCCTCGGCCGCCTACGAGACCTACCTCGACGTCACCGGGGACGACTCCCCCGACGGCGAGGTGGTCCGTCGCGCCGCGATCCGCGCGAAGGCACGCCTCAACTGAGACGGTCCACCGAGGCGCCCATGGCCCGTGAACCGCGGGCGCTCAGCCACGCTGCTCGGCGGTTCGCGGCGATGCGGGCAGGGCGGGCACCGACACCGTGAAGCGCGCCCCTCCGAGAGGGTCCGTGTCGATGTCGATCTCGCCACCGAGCGACTCGGAGAGCTGCCGACACAGATGGAGGCCGATCCCCAGTCCGCCCCGTTCACGGGTCAGCGAGCTGTCCAGTTGGACGAAGGGTCCGAAGACGTCGTCCCGCGCACGGGCATCGATCCCGGGTCCTCCGTCCCGAACCACGAACTCCAGCGTCGACGGCCGCTGGGTCACCTCCAGCTCGACGATCGCCCCGGCAGCGTACTTGCGCGCGTTGTCCAGCAGATGCGCCAAGATGCGTCTGATCTTGTCGCCGTCGACGGCGAACCAGCGATCCGTCAACTGCAAGCGGATGTGCAGCTGATCCGACATCCAGGGGCGGAACTGCTGGTCGAGTCCGTCGACCAAGCCGATGACATCAGCGGGGTCGGTCCGCACCTCGGCGCGGTGGACCGCCCCTTCCGCCACCAGGAGGAGGTCGTCGATGAGCCCACGCAGCCGCCCCGAGTGGTCGGACGCGAGGTCGAGCAGTCGGGCTCGATCCTCCACGGGCAAGAGATCACCGCGGTGCTGCAGGGTCTCGATCGCGCCACCGATCGAGGTCAGCGGGGTGCGCAGCTCGTGCGACACGGTCGCGACGAACTCGTCCTTCTTCTGGCTCAGCGCCCGAGCTTGGGCGAGGTTCTCCTGCAGCTCCGCGTGGAGCCGCACGTTGGTGAAGGCGGTGGCCGCGTGGGCAACGAACGTTGCCAGCACGTCGGCGCGATGCGCGTCGCCGCCGTCGGGCCAGAACTCGCGGAAGGCGGCAACGAGCAACGCGTCGGCGCCATCGGAACGGTGCGTCACCCAGAGGAGGCTGGAGGAGATAGGGAACAGCGCGCGGATCGATGGATCGAGCTCGGAGATGGCGAGCTCGCCTCGTCGGCTGACGCTCAGCTCGCCAACGATCTCGAACAACGCCGCGAGGAGCTCCGGATCCACGTCGTCCGCGCCACCGTCGTCCACGGCGCGGGCGACGACCGTGCCATCCTCTGCGGCCGCGATCGCTACCGCGGTCGCTGCCGTGACGAGCTCCCGTGACTGTCTCGCGATCCGGGTGAGCAGATCCTGGGTGCCCACCAGCTCGACCACGTCGGCGGAGGCGTCGGCGAGCCCCTGGATCCGCTGCCGGTCGGCCTGCTGGCGCAACGCAGCCCGGGCACTGACGTGCACAAGGACGAGGATCGGGGCCAAGAGCAGCAGGGAGAGCGGTTCCCAGCCGAGCAGGACCAGGGCGATCCATCCGATGGGGATCGACACGCCGAGTGCGATCGCCTGGGGAGGACCGATCTCAGCGATCGTGCCGCGCAGCGGCTCCCGCTCCGAGATCGCGAGCACCAACGCCGTCATCAGGGTGTCCCAGAGGGAGATCGTGAGCAACGCGAGTCCCGTCGCGATCCAGGTCCGAAGCTCGAGCGGTTCGCTGCCACCTACCAGCGTGTAGGCGAGGGCCCCGACCGCCGCACCGACGGTCAACGAGGACAGGTTGAACAGGCGTTTGAGCAGGGGCTGGGTCGTCCACAACCCGCTGATGACCTCGGCCAGGCCGACCGCGATCACGAACCCGATCGGCCCGAGAACGACGAGACCGACCGTGTACGCACCGTCGGTCAGGGAGATCGACCCGCCATGGCGTCGCAGTTCCACGTAGATCGGCGGGAGCTGCAGGAGCACCACGAGCACGACGGTGTACACGACGAACGTCACCGGTGCCGGCTCGATGGGCACCTCGGCGAGTGAGATCATCGCCGCGACCGCGACGATCGCCACGACCAGCTGCGCCCCGATCAGCGCACTCACCTTGCTGGCCACGTGCCCCTCTCCCGGGTCGGTCCCCAGTCGATGGGGACCATCGTCCACGTCAGAGGTAGCCATGTCACTACATCGGCAGGAGTTCGTGGGGCTGTAGAGCCCTCCCAGCCGCGCCGCCGTCTCGGGATCATCGCCCCTCGATGACGGCTCCGGCCGTCACGATCTGCAACTCGCCTCACGGTCGAGGCCGTCGTCCGAGTCGTAGGTGGCGACCCGGTCGGATCTGTCGAAGTGGAACCCTTCGAGGCAGAAGCTCTGCCCATCCGACGAGATGTACACCTCGAGCTCCACCTCGACGTCCCCGTGGTACCCCCACACCCTCGACTCCAGCGCTTCCTCGGCGTAGCGCCCCTCTTCATGGTGGTAGACCTCCAACGCGGTTGCCGCGTTGCGCAGGTCCGACTCGACCCTCGCGACCGTTCCGGGGTCCTGGATCGAGATCACGACGACCAGGGCGCTGAACGCCAGCACGACCACCACCACCACCACACCCGTGAGCGTCGTCAACACCCACGCCCACAGCGGCAGCCCGGCCCGCTTGCGAGGCCCCGACTCGACGGGGCGTGCGTCTCGGTGGGTGACCTGCCAGCCTGCGACGCGGTCGAGCAGGGGATGTCCACGGAAGGGGTAGGTCAGCACGAGGACCCACCCGACAACGACCAGCGTCGCGACCGGGCTCGCAGGGATCAGCCCGGAGGAGAGCCTCGGCCTCATCCCGATCGCGGTGAGGATCTCCCACCTGGCGAACTCGGCGCCGAAGTAGATGGCCGGAGCGGTCACCCAGGTCAGCAACGACCGGAGCAACAGGCCTCGACCTCGAACGGAGCTCCGAACGAGACGCAAGCGGGTGAACACCATCCCTACCGTCCACCCGCGAGCCATCGGGAACGCGAACTCGTTCATGATCACACCGACGAGCAGGACGAGCACCAGCAGCCCGATGTACAGCAACCCGACGTGGAAGCCGAGGGCGAAGCTGGCCACGACGCTGATGTAGACGACGACCGGCCACGCCAGAGCGAGACACGCCACCGGCACCGCGAGGTCGATGAGTCCCGCCGACCAACGCCGGAGCTTGCCGACCTCCATGCTGCGGTCGGCTAGAAGATCGTGGCGGCGTGTTCAGCCAGCGGGCTACGAACCCCCTTGGAGAGGGTCACGTGCCCGAACAGGGGGCTTCCCTTCATCTTCTCGATCAGCGCGGCCATGCCGCCGTAGGGCGAGATGTAGGGGTTGTCGACCTGCCCGAGGTCCCCGCAGAAGACCACCTTGGACCCGCTGGCCATCCGGGTCAGGACCACCTTCAGGGCGGACAGTTCGATGTTCTGGGCCTCGTCGACCACCACGAACTCGTCGGTGATCGAGCGA
>SKNK01000153.1 GCA_007120565.1 Nitriliruptoraceae bacterium
AGCGAACTGCTGGCCGTGGTGGATGAGGTCACCGCAGCCGTGCCCTGCGGCGACCCTCAGGAAGCTGACGAGGCACCAGCGGAGGAGCGACCCGACGAGGACGCTCCGGCTGAGGAACCGGCGGACGAGGAGGAGCTCGAGGAACAGCGGGAGGCCGCGGAGGAAGCACGCGAAGCCGCCGAGGACGAGGAGGGGCCCACAGACGAGGACACCGGGGAGGAGACGCCTCCCGGCCGGTCCGAGGAGGGCCCTCCCGGTCAGCGCGAGGGCGCCGGACGAGGGCGGGGCAACGCATGAGCCGTCCACACCCCTTCGACTCCGGCCCCCGAGGACCCCAGCCTGCGGAACCCTCGTTCACGCAGGCGGACTCCGCGGACCCTTCACCGGCGGCGTCCACGCAAGCGGATCCGGGGGATCCGTCGGGTGCTCCGCCGCCGGACGGGTCGAGGGACGACGGGACCAGCGAGGTAACCAGCCCTCTTCCGCTCTCGGTCGATCACCTCGCCGACGGTCGCTACGAGCTCGGCGCGACGCTGGGAAGTGGGGGCATGGGCATCGTTCGCCGTGGGCGTGACCTACGCCTGAACCGCAACGTGGCGATCAAGCTGCTTGCTGACAACCTCGCGGCCGATCGGGTCGCGCGTGAGCGGTTCCTTCGGGAGGCCCGGTCTGCGGCGGCGATCACCGACCCGAACGTGGTCGCGGTCTTCGACGTCGGCGACGAGGCCGGGCGTCCGTACATGGTGATGGAACTCGTCGACGGGCCGAGCCTCGCCGACGTCCTGCGCTCCGAAGGAGCGCTCCCGGTGTCGCGTGTGCTCGAGATCGCCGCGGACGCACTCGCCGGACTGACCGCCACCCATGCCGCGGGGATCGTGCACCGGGACGTCAAGCCCGGAAACCTGCTGCTCACCCCCTCCGGACGGGTGAAGATCACCGATCTCGGGGTCGCCGAGGCCGCCGACACCCCTGGTCTGACCCAGACCGGGATGGTGGTCGGGACCCGCACCTACCTCGCTCCGGAGCGTCAGGCGGGCGGAGCTGCGACCGAGTGGACCGACCTCTACGCGCTCGGGGTCACCTTCGTCGAGCTGCTCTTCGGTCCTGGCCCCCGGCAGCCTCGGGAGCGGGTCGAAGGAGCTAGCTGGCTGCCCGTCACGTTCCGGACCCTGCTGCTACAGCTGTTGGCCGAGGCACCCGACCATCGGCCGGCGTCCGCGGAAGCGGCGCTCAACCAGCTCGAGGCAGGCACGGGTGCACGCCGCTCCCCCATCACTCCCAACCCCGACCGGCACAGGCCGACCGCGGCACGCTCAGCGGGCGCGGGTGCAC
Organism: Nitriliruptoraceae bacterium; assembly: GCA_007120565.1. Lineage (GTDB taxonomy): Bacteria > Actinomycetota > Nitriliruptoria > Nitriliruptorales > Nitriliruptoraceae > CSSed11-175R1. The sequence continues at coordinate 1,333 of SKNK01000153.1, forward strand.
CCTCGGACGTGAGGGGAACCCCAGACGTCTCACGCGAGACGGCTCCCAGGGTCGACAAGCCGACCGAGGCGGCGCACGCTTCCGCGGCCGAAGCCGAGACACAGGTGTTCGACCCCCCGGCGGGACGCACCGCTCAGGACATCCCGACGACACCAACCGATCGCCATACCGACCGCGGCGAGCCGGGTCACCACACCGCTCCGACACGCAACTGGCGGCCCTTCGTCATCGCCGGAGCTGTGGTCCTCTTCCTCATCGTCGGTCTGCTCTGGGGATCTCCTGACGAGGCACCCGATGGGCCACCTCCGGCGGAGGACACGCCGGCAGAGACCACCGACGTCGAGCCGGTGCCCCGTTCCGATGATCCTGCGACGACCGCCCGCAACCTCGCGGAGTGGCTGCGGGAACGATGAGGCCCCGGCCATCGGACCCCACCGTGGGTCAGAACCACTTGGTCGGGAGGTGCTCGTCCTCAGGGCGATCGATCATCTCGACGGTCTGATCGACATCGGCAGCAACGCGGTAGAGCCGCTCGTAGTCCCGCTTGGCGAAGCCCTTCTCGAACAGTTCCTCGAACATCGCCAGCAGGGGCTGGTAGAAGCCACCCAGATCGAGCAGCACGATGGGCTTGCTGTGGTAACCGAGCTGTTTCAGGGTCAGCACCTCGAACAGCTCCTCGAGGGTGCCGAACCCTCCCGGCAGCGCGACGAAGGCGTCAGCACGCGAGATCATCTGCTGTTTGCGGCCCGCCATGTCGGGGGTGACGATCAACTCGTCGCAGGCCTCATCGGCGAGTCCACGCTCGGCCATCAGCTCAGGGAGGATGCCGGTCACGCGGCCGCCGGCAACCCGCACCGCATCCGCGAGGACCCCCATGACCCCGACCGCTGTCCCGCCGTAGACCAACTCGTCGCCCCGCTCGGCAAGGGCACGGCCGAGTTCCCGCGCGGCGTCGCGGTAGCGCTCGTCGATGGCGTCAGATGAGGAGGTGTAGATCGTGACCTTCATGCCCGCACCATCCCATCGCGGTCGGGACATGAGCGGATCGCGTGGGTCCAGGGGATGTCCTGCATCGGCGTACCTCGAGCGCGTTGGATCGACACACCCGAGCATAGAAGGGGCACCCGTGCTCCGATGTCCGCTGGGGCTCGCGCGGACGAACCGGCGCACATCACCGTTGCGACGCTCAGCCTCGCTCGGGGCGCAGGGTCGGGAACAGGATCACGTCGCGGATGTTGTTGACGTCGGCGAGGATCATCACCAAGCGATCGATCCCGATGCCGAGCCCACCCGTCGGGGGCATCCCGAGCTCCATCGCCCGCAGGTACGCCTCGTCGACGACCATCGCCTCCTCGTCGCCTGCCGCCTTCGCGCGGGCCTGGGACTCGAAGCGTTCACGCTGAACGACGGGGTCGGTCAGCTCGGAGAACGCGTTCCCCAGTTCGCGGCCCACCACGATCGGCTCGAACCGTTCGGTCACGTGCGGATCGCAACGGTGGGCTCGCGCCAACGGCGAGGTCTCCACGGGATGGTCCATCACGAAGGTCGGCTCCCACAACGTGCCCTCAACCAAGGCCTCGTAGAGCTCGACGATCAGCTTGCCTGGCCCCCAGGAGTCGTCCCAGGGCACCTCGTGAGCGTCGCACAACGCACGCAGTTCGGCGACGTCCAGCTCGTAGGCGAGGTCGGGACGGCCCGTCGCTTCTGCGGTCAACTCCAACATCGTCGCTCGCCGCCACGGTGCTGCCAGGGACAGGGCGCGCCCCTGGTAGGTCAGCTCGGTGGTCCCGACCGCCTCGATCGCCGCGCGCTGGACCAAGGCTTCGGTCAGCTCCATGACGTCGTGGTAGTCGTCGTAGGCGGCGTACGACTCGAGCATCGTGAACTCGGGGTTGTGGCGCGTACTCATCCCCTCGTTGCGGAAGCTGCGGTTGATCTCGAACACCCGACGCATCCCCCCGGCGATCAGCCGCTTCAGGTACAGCTCGGGGGCGATGCGCAGGTAGAGGTCAACGTCCAGCGTGTTGTGGTGGGTCACGAACGGACGCGCCGCGGCGCCGCCGGGGATCGGATGGAGCATGGGCGTCTCTACCTCGACGAAGCCGCGATCGTGCATCTCGGCGCGAACCGCGGCCAAGGTCGCGGCGCGCACCTCGAAGACCCGCAGGGCGTCGGCGTTGACAGCGAGGTCGAGCTCGCGCTGGCGGAAGCGGGCTTCGGTGTCAGAGAGGCCGTGCCACTTGTCCGGCAACGGACGCAGACCCTTGCCGAGCAGGGTGAGTGTCGTCGGCTTGACGGACAGCTCGCCCTTCTTCGAGGTCATGACCTCGCCGGTCGCCCCGACCCAGTCCCCGGCGTCGAGGTAGTTCATCAGCTCACGGGAAGCGTCGTCCAGGGCTGCCAGGGGGCAGAACAACTGCAGGTCCTGACCGTCCTCTCGGAGGACGAGGAACCGCAGCTTGCCCATCTCACGCTTGGCGACGAGCCGCCCGGCAACGGTGACCTCATCGCCGGTCTCGCTGCCGGGCTCGAGGTCGGGGTAGGCCGCACGCACCTCGGGGACGGTGTGGCTGGGACGGAACCGGACGGGGTAGGGCTCGACCCCCGCGTCCCGCAGATCCTCGACCTTGCCTCGACGGTTCTGGATGATCGCGGACAGCGTCGATCCCTCGGCGACGGGATCGTCCGAGGAAGCGAGAGCACTCTCCGCCGAGGCGGAGGACGTCGGATGGTCGTCGGAGGACGGCGGCACGGACACGCGGGAACCTCGAGGTCGGTTCATCAGGAGGGAGGCGCACGCGACCGGGCGCGTACACCGCGCGCGAGGCGCGGACGCACGGTAGCGCTCCTACTCATGGGCGCCGAGCCCGAGCGAGCGCACGATCTCGGGTCGCACCGCACCGGGCCGGGCCGAGTCACGTGAACCGGCTCGTTCAGGCCGTGTTGCGCTCCCAGATGAGGCGCAGCCCCTTCAGGGTCAGCCACGGGTCGTGGTGGTCGAGGGTGCGGCACGCCTGCAGGACCGAGCTTGCCAGCCCACCGGTCGCCACCGCCGTCACGCCGGGCCCCAACTCGTCGATGATCCGGGTGACGATGCCGTCGACCAGCCCCGCGAAACCGAACACCACGCCTGACTGCAACGCCGTGACGGTGGACCGACCGATCGGTGAGGGAGGTGCGACCGTCTCGACCGTGGGCAGCCGGGCAGCGTGTTCGACGAGGGCGTCCTTCGATGTCGATACCCCCGGGGCGATCGCCCCACCGACGAAGCTGCCATCGCGATCGATGACGTCGAAGGAGATCGCGGTTCCGAAGTCGACGACGATCGCCGGACCGCCGTAGAGGGCCTGCGCCGCCACCGCATTGGCGATGCGATCCGCCCCGAGGTCCCTGGGGTTGTCATGTCGCACCGAGATGCCGGTGCGCACCCCTGGTTCGACCACGACCGGAGTGACGTCGAGGTAGCGCGCAGCCAACTCGCGCAGCGTCTCGGTCACCGCCGGAACCACCGACCCGACGACCACGCCTTCGACCTCACGGGCGAACCGCAACCCGTCGAGGCTGAGCATCCCCGACATCAGGGTCGCCAGCTCGTCCGGCGTCCGCCCCGCCACGGTCGACAGCCGCCAGTGATGGGTGAGGTCGTCATCCTCGAAGACCCCGACCACGGTCGTGGAGTTGCCGACATCTACGGTGAGCAGCATGGTCAGGTCCCCTCCCTGGCGACGTCCATAACGCTCTCCCTCATCCACCGAGCTCCTCAGAGCTTCTGACCCCGGCGAGCAAGGCGTCCTCGTCGTCGACGTCGCCGAGTTCGACGTTGTCGATCAGCCGAACCTCGCCGACGAACGCTGCCACCGCAGCGATCAGCCGGCTGGTGGCCGGTAGCTCGGGGCGCGGTGGCCCCAAGGTCCCGGGATCCACCACCTCGAGGTAGTCCAGACGGACGTCGGGGGCCTCTGCCAGGACATCCCGCATCGTGGTGAGCAGTTCGGCGATGCGGACGGTTCCGCCGGCATCACGGGCCGCGCGTGTCTGTTCCACCGCCGCGGCGAGGGCCGCAGCGAGTACGCGGGCATCGGTTCGTTGCTTGGTGGTCAACCGGCGGTTGCGACTGGACATCGCAACCCCGTCCGGGTCGCGCACGGTCGACACCGGCACGATCCGGACCGGGACATCGAGGTCGGCAACCAGCCGGCGGATGATCTGCAACTGTTGGCGATCCTTGCGGCCGAAGACCGCCAGGTCGGGTTGGACCTGGTTGAACAACTTGGTCACCACGGTCGCCACGCCATCGAAGTGGCCCGGACGCGAGGCACCACACAGCCGATCCGCCAGGCTGTCGTCGACGGTGACCGTCACGGCAGGTGGAGAGGGGTACATCTCGTCGACGTCCGGCGCGTACACCAGATCGGGGGTTGCCTCACCCAGGCCTCGCAACGCGTCCTCGTCGTCGTCGAGGCTGCGCGGGTAGGCAGCCAGATCGTCCTTCCGATCGAACTGCCGGGGGTTGACGAAGATGCTGACCACGGTCACGTCGGCCTCGACGACCGCCCTCCGCACCAGGGCGAGGTGGCCCTCGTGCAGCGCCCCCATCGTCGGCACCAGGGCGACCGTGGCCCCGTCGGCGCGGAACTGGGCGATGACGCGTTGCAGTTCCGCAACGGTGGTCACGCGGCGCATCATCACCTTTCCGTCTGCGAGAGGAGGCGGTCGAGTTCGGCGAGGATCGTGGGATCCATCGTCACGCGGACCGGGGCGAGGGTGGCCTCGGCCAGCGCACGGTACGCGGCCGACAGCTCGGGGACGTCACGGTCGATGACCTCGAGGTGGGTCGCGACCGTACCGACATCTCCACGGATGACCGGACCGGTCAACGCCTGGGCTCCTTGATCGAGGACGTTGGCGACGCTCCGCTCGATCAGGGGTGCGAGGAAGCGGTCCGGCCGGTCGATCCGTGCGGCCATCAGCAGCCGTCGCGCGGTCGCGACCGCAGCCCCCACCGCGTTCGAGCCGACCGCCAATCCCGCGTGGTAGAGCACGCGGGCGTCCTCGGGGATCGGGAACGGGTCACCGCCGAGGTCGGTCACCAGCTCCTGCGCCCAACCGAGGTTGGATCCGGTGGCCGTGACCCCCCAGGCGACGCCGACCAGCAGATCGGGGTCGGTCGCCCCGGTCGGCACGGTCATCGCCGGATGACAGGCAGCAACGCCGGCTCCGGTCAAGGCCACCTGGCGCAGCGGCTCGAGCCCCAACGATCCCGCGACGTGTACGACGCGGTGGCCCTCGCCGACCGCACCGTCACGGGCCAACGCCTTGGCAACGTCCGCGATCGCCCCGTCCGGGACGCAGAGCAGGACGAGCTCCGCGCCCTGCGTTGCCGACGCCACCTCGGCGTAGGAACGCACGCCGGCAACGATGGACCGCAGGTGCTCACGCGCGGTCTCAGCGCCACCGGCGATCGCAACGACGCGCATCCCGGCACGCGCGGCGGCCACGGCCAGCAGCGTCCCCACCCGGCCGGGCCCGATGATCGCGACCTTCACGAGCGCCCTCCCTGATCAGGGCCGCCTCGGTCGCCGGCCCGGTCACGGGCACCGTGTTCGTCGGCCAACGCGTCGGACCCGGGTCGCTCCAGGCTCGGCGGAGGCCCGACCGGCCCCTCGGGCCGCGGGATCCGCGGCCCGGGGACGTCATCGAGACGGACGAACAGATCCACATCGTCGATCGGAGAGAGCTCCATCACCAACCGGGTCAGTCGGCGGCCATCCGGCAGCTGGCCACCGGGCATGACCTCCATCAGGGGCACCAGGACGAAGGACCGTTCGGCGATCCGGGGGTGTGGCAACACCAGTTCCGGTGTGTCGACCACCTCCTCACCAACCATCAGCAGGTCGATGTCCAAGGTGCGCGGCCCCCAGCGTTGCTCACGCGACCGGTCCCGTCCGAACGCGGCTTCGATGAGTTGGGTCTCGCGGAGGAGGTCGTGGGGACCGATCGACGCGACACCACGCACGACGAGGTTGAGGTAGTCGTCCTGTTCCACGGCGCGCGGGTCATCCGGAGGGGGCCAGGGGGCACTGATGTACACCCCGGACACGTCGACGACGGTGAAGCCTTCGATGTCGTCGAGCACCTCCACCGCCGCGGTGAGCGTCTCCAGAGGGTCGCCGACGTTGGCTCCCAGACCCAGGTAGGCGTCCTGGCTCACCGCGCACTCCCATCACGGCCGCGACGGAGGGTGACGGCGACCTCGCGGGCGACCACCGGCAGCGGGGCTGCCGGCTTGTGGATCGTCACCTCGACCTCCTGGACCCGCGGATCCTGGAGGCAACGATCCGCGACCCGTCCAGCGACGGTCTCGATCAGGTCGGCCGGGTCGCCTTGCACCACGGCCGTGATGTCGCCGGCCAGGCGCCCGTAGTCCACCGTGTCCGCGAGCTCATCGGACATCGCCGCCACGCTCAGGTCGAGCCCGAGCACCACATCCACCACGAACCTCTGCCCGAACTCCCGCTCGTGCGGTAGGGCGCCGTGGTGGGCGAAGGCCTCGAGGCCCATGAGCTGGATGTGGTCCATCGGTCGCTCCTCATCGTCGCTCCATCGTCCCGTGGACGATCGCATCGGCCACCGCGATGACCCGTACGGTCTCACGCACGTCGTGCACCCGCACGATCCTGGCACCTGCACCTACCGCCAGCGCCGCAACGGCCAACGATCCCTCCAGACGGTCCGCCGGATCGCTCACACCCGTGAGCTTGCCGATGAAGGTCTTTCGCGATGCGCCGACCAGGACCGGTCGTCCGAGGCTGGTGATCTCACGCAGGTGCCGCAGCAGTGACAGGTTGTGTTCGACGGTCTTGCCGAAGCCGATGCCCGGGTCGACGATGACCTGATCGCAAGCGACCCCCGCGGACTCCAGCCGGTCGAGTTCAACGGCGAGGTGGTCGTAGACCTCCCCGACCACGTCATCGTAGGTCGGATGCTGCTGCATGGTGCGGGGGATGCCCTGCATGTGCATCAACACGTAGGGGACCCCGAGCTCCGCCACCGTGGGGTACAGCTCCTCGTCGAGCGAACCAGCAGAGACGTCGTTGACGATGGCCGCACCGGCGTCGACGGCAGCACGCGCGACGGCAGCTTTGGTCGTATCGATGCTCACGACGATGCCGTCCTCGGCAAGCGCCTGCACGACCGGCACCGTCCGAGCCAGCTCTTCCTCCGGGGAGACCGACGCCGAGCCCGGGCGGGTCGATTCACCGCCGACATCGATCAGGTCAGCTCCCGCCGCGGCCAACGCACGGCCCGCCTCGATCGCCGGGGTCAGGTCGCCGTCTGTACCGAGGTGGGTGCCACCATCGGAGAAGGAGTCCGGGGTGACGTTGAGGACCCCCTGGATGAGGGTTCGAGATCCGGTGGAGAGGAGGCGCCCGTCGCGGAGCATCAGATCGGGGGCACCCTCGGTCCACGAGGCCAGGGCTTCGGTGAGGCTGTCGATCAGACGAAGGGAGAGACGTCGATCGAGTCGCTCCCCGAGGGCTTCCATCAGCGGCCCAGGCACCGCCGAGACGAGCAGCCGCCCGTGTGTCTCCTCGACCGATCCTCCAACTCGCTCGACGCAGCCACTGATCTCGACGAACGGCAGGTTCCCAGACAGCACCACCCGGATCGGTCCGTCGGGCGACCCGGCGTCCACGATCCGGATGGCGACGGCGGGATCATCGTGATCGCGCTGCACGCTGGCTCGCCTTCAGGTCGTCGGTCGGGTCGTCATCCGGCAGCGTAGGCGTGCCCGGCGGACGACGTTCGTCGACGTCGGCCGGTTACGAGGTGCGGCCCCGAAGCAACGACAGCGCCTCGCTACGGGTCGACGGGTCGTCGCGGAAGATGCCACGAACCGTGGAGGTGACCGTCTCCGCACCCGGCTTGCGGATCCCGCGCATCTCCATGCAAAGGTGGCGCTCCTCGACGACGACCATCACACCACGGGGCTCGAGCGCGTGCTCGAGGGCATCCGCGATCATCGCCGTCATGCGTTCCT
>SKNK01000139.1 GCA_007120565.1 Nitriliruptoraceae bacterium
ACCCTCGTCAGCGAGGTCGGCGATGGTCTGGAGCACCAAGCGGGGAACGAGTGCATCGGCGCCGAACCCCAGCAGGGTCGCCATGTCGTGGGTCTCACGAGCCTCGTCGGTCTCCGCGACCAGGGAGGTCCGCGTGCGGCGTCCTTCTCGCAGGAGGCGCTGATGCACCGCGCCGACAGCGAGCAGGATCGGGACACGGCAGCGCTCGTCATCCACGCCGACATCGGACACCACGATGATGCCCGCACCGGCTTCGACGTGTTCAACGGCCTCGTCACCCAGGCGACGCAGCGCGGCTTCGAGGCCGGCAGGGCCTTCGGTCGCCAGGAAGGTGGCGTCGACCGCCTGGACCGGGAAGGGGATCGCCGGGTCCATCACGATCCGCTGGATCCCATCCGGGTAGAGGAAGAACGACCCGAGCTCCGCGAGCCGCGCTGCCTCCGACCCCTCGGTCAGGATCGGCTGCCGCGGGCCCAGCAACGTCCGCAGACTCATGACCTCGTGCTCACGGTTGTGGTCGATCGGCGGGTTGGTCACCTGCGCGAACCGCTGCTTCAGCAGGTGCGCCACGGGACGCCGTACGCGGCTCAGCGGCTCCATCGGGGTGTCGTCGCCCATCGAGGAGGTCGTCTCCTTGCCCTGCGTCGCCATCGGCCGCAGGATGGAGATGATCTCCTCCTTGGTGACCCCGAAGGCGACCTGGCGCTGCTGCAGGTCATGCGGTGCACCCTCAACGGGATGGCCAGCTCGGACCTTCGCGAGGTTGGCTTCGAGCCACGCCCCGTAGGGCGCACCCTGCGCGAGGCGAAGCTTGATCTCGCGGTCCTCCTGCAGCCCACCCTCCGCGGGGTCGACGCAGAGCATCTGGCCCGGTCCGAGCCGTTCGCGGCGAACCTGCCCATGGTGGGCCGGGTCATCGGTCGGCAGGGACGTCGTGACGGCACCCGCCTCCGACGACGCGACGATCGTGCCGTCCTCGCACACGTGGTAGCGCAGGGGGCGGAGCCCGTTGCGGTCCAAGGCCGCCCCGACTCGATGTCCATCGGTGAAGATCAGGCCGGCCGGACCGTCCCACGGCTCAACCAACGCGCTGTGGTAGCGGTAGAAGTCGCGGATCTCGGGATCGACATCGCGGGCGCCTTCCCACACCTGTGGGACGAGCATCGCTTGCGCGTGCCGGACATCACGGCCCCCGCGCACCAGCAGCTCCAGCGCGCCATCGAGCTTGGCGGAATCAGACTGATCGAGATCGATGATCGGGACCATCAGCTGCGGGTCGACCCAATCGACACCATCGACCGACAGCGAGCCCGGGACGAGTTGGCCCTCACGGGCGCGCATCAGAGCGACGTTGCCTTCGATGGTGTTGATCTCGCCGTTGTGGCACATCATGCGGAAGGGCTGTGCCCGCTCCCAGGTCGGGCTGGTGTTGGTCGAGAACCGCGAGTGGAAGATCGCCAGCGCCGAGGTGAAGCGTTCATCCTGCAGGTCCGGGTAGAACGCATCGAGTTGATCGGCGTCCGCCATCGCCTTGTAGGTCACCGTCAGGAACGAGCACGACGCCGCGTAGTAGCGCACGTCAGCCGCCTCGCAGGTCTTGCGGGCCTGGCGACGTACGCGGTACGCGGCCCGCTCCGCTTCGATGTCGTCGACACCTTCTGGACGTGCGATCACGGCCTGCACCAGCGCGGGCTGAACTGCCAACGCGATCTCACCGATCGCCTCAGGATCCGTCGGGACCTCCCGCCACCCGATCAGGGAGACGTCGTGATCGCGACAGGCAGAAGCGACCGCGTCCTGTGCGGCCTGCCGGGACGCGACCGCGACCTCGTCCTCACCGGGCTCGAGGAACAGGAAGATCAGGCCCAGATCCTCGGCCGGTACGTCCCCTCCCAGGTCCGAGCACCAGGCCGCGACCAGATCGCGCGGGATCTGCGTCAGCACCCCGGCACCGTCGCCGGACTTGGCGTCTGCGGCGACCGCACCACGATGTTTGACCCCGGCGAGCCCTTCGAGCGCCATCTGCACCGTCGCTCGTCGAGCGACTCCATCGGCGTGAGCGACGAAGCCGATCCCGCACGCGTCGCGCTCCTCCTGGGGGTCGAAGCCACGAGACATCGCAGCGACGGAGGTCGCGAGGGGGTGCTTCGACGGTGCAGTCACGGTGAGATCCCTTTCGAAGGTGGACGCAGCCCTACCGACCTCTTCCGGCCGAACGCCCGTGACAACGAAAAGCGGCGCCCCGCAGGAGAAGCGGAGCGCCGTTGCTCACCGAGAAGGGTACCGGCCGCGTTGCGAGGCCTCCAATCGGTCGATCGGCAGGGCGAGGTGGCCGGGCCGCGCGAAGGCAGCCCGTGTGGGGCGATCACTCGCTGCCCCCCGTGGCCAGCGAGTGAACCGGCAGGTGCCGCTCACCTACCCGGGGGTGCCCGACGTTGCGACTCGAGCCGTCGACCGCGCGTGCTTCCCACCTGCCATCGCGAGCCGGTCCCTTGGCGTCGAAGGCCGATCACCGGGTGTCGCGACCTGGGCTGCGGTGGGGGCCGTTGACGTGTCGTGACGTAGTCCGCCCGGGGATCCCTGGCGAACCGTGTGTGCCCATCGCCGCCGTCGTCGCCGTCGCAAGGAGCCGCCGGGGGGCGGTCCCCCGTGGCGTCCACCTGCCCGGATCCGGATCCGACGTCGTGGCGGTGGAACCCCTCAGACACACGACCAACGGGCCGCCAGGTCGCCGGGCGTGTCACGGTCGTCAGCCCGCTACGGGGATGGGTCCAGCGGCGCGTGCCGTCCGCGGCCTGGCTCACCCGCCAGCCGCTGACCTCCTTCGAGCGGTTGTGGTGCCCACATAGCGGGGCCACTTGGTCGATGTCGGTCCGGCCTGGCACGTCTTCTGGGCGCACCGGATGCCAGGGGTCCGCATGATCGCTCTGGCACCGGCGGGCCGACACCCTGCAGGATGGCTGCGTACAGGTGTCGTGGAGCGCCAAGGTGGCGTCGCCCAACCACCCGGGAGCGATGCGGGCACGACGGCCAACACCGACGACCCTCCCACACTCATCGAGCACGATGGACCGCAGGTCGGCGCCCCGCGCATCGACCAGCCGCCTGGCGGTGCTGGCGTCGAGCCACAGCTTGCCGCCCGTCAGGTGCGTGAGCAGTTCGGCCGGCATGGATGAGCGGTCGAGCAGGCTCGCCAGTTCGATCCGCACCAACAGCTGCGGCCGGGAGACACCAGCGGTGCTGCCGGTCGTGTGGGCAGCGCCGCCGATCGGCGCGCGATCGGTCCGAGCCCCTTCCAGCCCGGCGTCGCACAACTGAACCAACCTGCGAGCACGGTGCTACCCCCGTCGCGCTCCGGGTGGCGCACCCTTGCCGCGCGACCGCTCGTCCTCGGCCGATCGAGAGAGAGCTGCGGGGTCGTCCTCGCCGCGGGAACGATGGCGATCAGCCGGATCGGAGGGCTCGGTTGGGGCCGGGTGCGCTGGTTCCGGAGCGGACAGGGCCGCATCGACCGTCGCGAAGCTCAGCGCGCCGAGTTCACCGAACAGCTGTCCTCCCGAGCCGTCGAGTCGGGGCTGCATCGCGATGAACTCGCCGCGATCTGCCGCCTCCTGCGCCTTGCGGGTCGGTGCCGGATCCCAGGAGCGAGCCGCCCGAGAGACCGCCGAGGTGAGCATGTCCGGATCGGCGTCCCGGCAGCCCTCGATCGTCCGGGCAAGCTCGCCGTCGACCACATCATCCAGGACGCGAGGCAACCGATGGACCGCGAGCACGATGGCCCGGACCTGGGCCCAGGAGACGGTCCCGTCGTCGCAGAACGCGGTGCGCAGCGATGGCAACCGCCTCAGGACCCCGCAGGCGGTCAACAGCATCCGACGATCCGAACCGGTGCGTCGACCCGCGATGGCGAGCCACTGCTCCAGCATCACGCCGGTCGCGGTCTCCGCAACCTCGTGGTCCTCGAGCTCGATCAGAACCTCGAGCAGCTGCGCGACGAGCCGATCGATCCCACGGACCAGAGCGATCGCCGATCCAAGCAGCGGCACCTCCTCCAGGATGGGCAGGTCGGCAACCTCTGCGGGTAGCTGGTCCCGATGCGTCATAGACGTCACGGAGTTCGACGTCACGCAGGCCGATGGTCCGGCGACGGGATCGTCGCCGGAGACCGCGCCTGAAGTGGGTGGCTGACCGGAGGTTGGCATGACCCAAGTGTCGCAACGGGGTGTGACAGCCAACCGACGAGTTCGCCGGCTGTGGACAACCGTGGCGAACTCAACGGCCAGGACGGGTCCGCCTCTCGCCTGACGGGGCCGATCCCGGCTACGCCAGGGCGGCTGGGTGTCAGAGGGCGCGGCTCTTCCAGGCCTCGCGCATCTTCACGCGAGCGCCCACACGCAGGATGCCTCCCTCGTAGATCCGGGCCGCTGCCAGCGCGGCACCGACGATGGCGAGCAACAACAGCACCATCGAGCCGAGCACCTCGAACAGCGACGGATCGCCGACCGCCTGGCGCACCAGCATCACGAAGGGCGCGGTCGGTGGCAGCCATCCAGCAACGACGCTCCAGGTGGCGTCGGGCGCCTGGATGGACGCGAAGCCGATGAAGTAGCCGGCTAGCGCCAGCATCGTCGCGGGGGTGAGCACCGCTTGGGCCTCCTCGGGTCGAGAGACCAGCGAGCCGAGCCCCGCGCACAGCAACGAGTAGAAGGCGTAGCCGAGCAGGAACCAGACGACGGTCATCACCGCGAGCCTGCCGACCCCAGCGGGGATCAGGTCCCGGTTGACCACCACCAGCACCGTCGCTGCCGGGACGAACATCACCGTCGCCTGGCCGATAGCGATCAGCCCCATGCCGAGGACCTTGCCCGACATCAGTTGCTTGACCGGGACCGCTTCAACGAGCAGTTCAACGACGCGGCTGCCCTTCTCCTCGATGATGCCGTTGACGATCATCGAGGCGTAGAACATCAGCAACCCGAAGATGAACACCACGCCGATGTTCGCGACGAGGATCCCGGCGAACTCCTCCTCGGGGTCATCGGCACCGACCACCTGCACCGGGAGCGGCTCGACCGTGAGCACCTGCTCGACGATCTCGGAAGCGCCGGCGGTCTCGAGCAGATCGACGACGGCGAGCGCTTCGGCGATCGAGAGTGCCCGCCCCCGGTTCGGTCCAACGAACGGGCCGGTCTCCTCGACGACCAGCACCTCTCGTCCGTCGATGATGGCCAGGAAGACCGACGAGTCCGGATCGGTGAGCAGCTCGCTCGCGGCTTGCGTATCCGCGACGGGGTCGAAGTCCACGGGCCCGAGCTGCGCCTCGAGCGCGTCGGTACGAGCGTCGTCGAGATCGCCGACCACCGCCACGGTCAACGGTTCGCGGTCGACAACCTCATCGTCGATGCTGAACACGGACACGATCGTCGGGATCAACGAAGCACCGACCATCAAGACGCTGATGAGGACGGTGGTCCAGATGAACAGCTTGGAGCGCAGGCGCTGACGGACCTCCCGACCAGCGATCAACATCACGGTCCGCACCGCGCTCATCAGCGCACCTCCGATCGGCGCTGGAACTCGTCGCCGAGCGTGTCCTCGGTGGTGCCGACCGCGTTACGGAACAGCTCCGAGAGCCGAGGTTGCTCGAGGTGCACGTCCAACAGGCGTCCCTGTTGCTGGGCGATGTCCAGCACGGGGGCCGCATCCGCCCCGGGTGGCAGCAGGACCGTCGCGCCGACCTCATCGACCGACACCACCTCGGCGTCAACGCCGATGCGCTGGGACCAGGCCGTGCCTCCGTCCACCTCGATACGTAGGCGTCGCCCGCGGCTGGCCTTGAGTTCGGCAACGTTACCGCCGAGGACCAGGCGGCCCTTGGAGATCACCGCGACGGTCTCGCACAGGTCCTCGACGAGGTCGAGCTGGTGGGAGGAGAACATCACCGCGACCCCGGCTCGCGCACGTTCGAGCAGCACGTCACTCATCACGTCGGTGGCGATCGGGTCGAGTCCGGAGAAGGGCTCGTCGAGGACGAGCAACTCCGGATCGTGGACCAGCGACGCGGCCAGCTGGACCCGCTGCTGGTTGCCGAGCGAGAGTTCTTCTACCGGGGAGTCGCTGCGGTCACCCAGGCCGAGCCGGTCGATCCAGTGCGAGGCACTGGCGGCCGCATCGGCCGTAGCCATCTCGTGCAGGCGACCGAGGTAGACCAACTGCTCGTGGACCCGCATCTTGGGGTACAGACCGCGTTCCTCCGGCATGTAGCCCGTGCGACGACGTACGCGAAGGTCGATGGGGCCGTCCTGCCAGGTGATCGACCCACCATCAGGCTGGATCACGCCGACGGCACAGCGCATCGCCGTGGTCTTGCCCGCACCGTTCGGTCCGAGGAAGCCGCACAGCTCCCCTGGCGCGACGGTGAACGACAGCCCGTCCAGGGCGATGACATCACCGAACGAGCGGTACAGATCGCGGAACTCGAGCACAGATGAGGCCTCCCCCGGCGGCACGCTGGCGGTCCGCAGTCAGGACGTCGTCGATCAGCTCGACACGTTAGCGAGCGCGTCTCCCAGCAGCGTTCGAGCGATGACCCGTAGGGCCAGGACCTCGTCTGCTCCTTCGAAGATGGACAGGACGCGGCCATCGACGAACAGGCGGCTGACCGTGTACTCCTCGGCGTAGCCGTACCCCCCGTGCAGTTGCTGGGCTTCCCGCGTCACCCACTCGGTGACGCGACAGGCGAACTGCTTGACCTGTGAGGCCGCCAGCTGCCCGCGATCCTCGCCCCGCGCGATCTGACGTGCCACGTCCAGCGAGAAGACGCGACACCCCGCCAACAGCGCGGCCATCCGCGCGATCTTGGTACGACTCAGTTCGTACTCGGCCAAGGGACGTCCGAAGACCTGGCGCGACGAGACGTAGGTGACCGCTTCCTCGAGTGCGGACTGCATGACCCCTTGAGCGCGGGCCGCGGTCTGCAGCCGACCGGCCGCGAACCCCTGCATCTGCAGGTAGAAGCCTTGACCGAGCCCGTCCTCACCGCCGATCAGCGCGGCGTGCGGGACGCGCCAGGCGTCGAAGGAGAGCTCGAACGAGTGCATCCCTCGGTAGCCGAGCGTCGCGATGGCGCGTGCGTCCATCGACCCACCGCCCGGTTGTTCGGCCTTCCATGCGTGCCCCGGGTAGGCATCCTTCTCGACGATGAACAGCGACAGCCCACGATGTCCGGCCGAGCGATCCGGATCGGTTCGCGCCAGGACCAGCAGGTACTCGGCGCGCCCAGCGAAGGTGCACCAGGTCTTGACGCCGTCGAGCACCCACTCATCGCCGTCCTGTGTCGCGGTGACCTTGACCCCGGCGACGTCGGACCCGACATCCGGTTCGGTGACCGCAACGGCGCACATCTTCTCCCCGGAGGCCAGTTCGGGGAGCCAGGTGTTCTTCTGTTCCTCGGTCCCACCCTTCAGGATCGCGGTGCCGGCGATCTCCGGCCGGGTGATCAACGATCCCGCGACCCCGAGCGAGCCGCGCGACAGCTCCTCGGTGACCAACACCATGTTGACCAGTTCGTCCTCGCCACCTTCGGACATCCCGCCGTACTCGACCGGGATCGACAGCGCGAAGCAGCCGAGCTCGGCCAGCCCGCTGATGATCTCCTCCGGGAGGTCGAGGTCCTGGCGGTGGACCTCCTCGGCGACGGGCTTGACCTTGTCGTCAGCGAACCGTCGGAAGGTCTGGCGCACCATCTCTAGTTCGTCGGAGAGGTGGCGCTTGCCCGCCTCCCCCGTCTTCAGGACCTGCTCGGCGATCGCGGACGACAGTTCCAGGTCGCGGCCCGCGGCCATCGCCTCGGCCACCTCATCCAGCACCCCGGGCTCCAGGCCCCAGGCCTCTTCGCGTCCAGCGACGCGACCCCGCAGCTCCGCCGCCACATCGGCCGCGAGGAACAGCGCGAGCTGAGCCTCGAGATCCCCATGGTCGCCCCAGGCGACGAGGTGCTCCGCAGCCGCCAGGGCGGAAGCGACCGAGGCCAGGTCGTAGGCCAGGGTCTGATGCTCATCGATCAGGGAGGTGCTGACCCGACCGTCCTGCTCACATCGCGCTGCCAGGGAAGACGTTGCGGTGTCGATCGCCTGACGAACCGCCGAGGTCAGCGCGCGGGCGTGGTCGAGGTGTGCCACGGGGTCCTCCTGGATCGCCGGCGCCGCGGGAGCCCGTGGCGCGCTCCACGAAGCCTGCCACCCCACCAGCCGAAGCACCAACCTGCGGGAGCCCGAGGCTGGGCTCAGGCGCGACGGCGGGCGGAAGACATCGGGTCCGTCGAGACGTCCGGATCGGGCGTTGGAACGCGCTCGCGGCGTCCATCGCGCATAGCGGCGGCTACGGCCACGACGGTGGGGTGGCTGGCGAGTCCGGTCACGCTCACCGGCAACGGTCGGGACCAGTTGGCCGGGCGATCCGCGTGATCGGTACCTGGCACGTTGATGCGGTGGGGGCTGGCGACCGCGTCGTCGATCTGCGCGACGACGATGCGATCCGGAGCCCGCGCGACGTGACGGTGCAGGCCAACGATCGCGGCGTCGACCGGCGACCCGACGTCGACGCCAGAGGCTTCCGCGATGCGCTGCCGGAGCTCCGCGTGCCAGACGCCGTCGGGGTGCTGGCCGATCGAACGGAGATCGACTTCGTCCTCACCGGTCCACACACCGGCGACGGTCGGCAGATCGTGGGTCGTCACCGAGGCCAAGGCCTTGGGGCTCCACTGCGGCAGAGGGTCCTCCTCGAACCACCAGACCTGGTAGCGGAGCAGGTCGCGGGCATCGAGTTCGTCGCGCACGCCTTCCTCGACGGTGCCCAGATCCTCACCGACGACGAACACCCCGTTGCGGTGCGACTCGAGGGCGAGGATGTCCAGCAGCTCCCGGGTCGGCATCCGAACGTAGGCGCCCTCCGCTGCGGAACCCCCGGGCGGGATCCAGAACAACCGGAACAGTCCGAGGACGTGATCGATGCGCAGGCCCTCAACGTGGCGCATGGCGGCGCGGAGCAGGGCGATGAAGGGCTCGTAGCGGGCCGCACGCAGTCTCCACGGCACGAACGCCGGAAGCATCCAGTTCTGGCCCTGAGGACCGAGTTGATCGGGTGGAGCCCCCACCGTCACCCCATCGGCGACGACGTCCTGCCAGTCCCAGGCGTCGAACCCATCGGGGTCCGCACCGATCGGGAGGTCGCCAAGCAGCGCGATGGGTTCCGCTGCCCGCGCGAGCTGCTCATCACACAACCACTGCAGCCAGGTGTGGAACCGCACACGGTCGGCATGTTCCTCCGCGAACGCGGCTACCTCGGCGTTGCCGGGGTG
>SKNK01000034.1 GCA_007120565.1 Nitriliruptoraceae bacterium
AGAACATGGCCGACCGCGAGTTCGGCGAAACGACCGTGATCCGCGTCCATAGCTCCACAAGCCTACGTTGTCTCGGGATCGACCACATCGACCGGTTGGACCCCTACCAGGTCCAACCCGGTGGTGCGGTCATCAACACGGGGAGCCGGAGAGGAACTGTCGTGGGTTCTGCGCCTGCCCGTTGACGCGGAACTCCAGGTGGAGGTGAGGGCCGGTGGAGTTGCCTGTCGAGCCGATCGCACCGATGCGCTGACCCCGATCGACGTGTTGCCCCTGTCCGACCGCGAAGCTGCTCATGTGCGCGTAGGCGGTGACGACACCGTCGCCGTGTCGGATCAACACCAGGCGACCGTAGCCGCCCTGCCACCCGGCGAAGATGACCTCACCGGCCCGGGCCGCACCGATCGGCGTTCCCGTCGGCGCCCCGAGGTCGATCCCACGGTGCATCCGTCCCCACCGCGGTCCGTACTCCGAGGTCACGGGCGCGCACAGGGGCCAGGAGTACCCCGCTGACGACGTCGGTCGGCGCTGGTTCCTGGCCTGTTCGGCCTCGCGCTGCTGCTCCGCTTGGCGTTCGGCCTCCCTCTGGGCGGCATCGCGACGACGCTGTTCGGCTTCTCGTTCCCGGATCAGGCTCTCGATCCGCTCCTGCTCGGACTCCAGATCGTCCTGCTCCGACTCGAGCAGCCGCAGCTCCTCACGCGCGCTGGCCGCCTCCAGAGCCCGCATGGAGCGCAGCTCCTCGACCTCCTCGAGGATCTCCTCGCGCTCCTCGAGCAGATCCCCGAGACGGTTCTCCTCGGCCTGGGCGCGCACACGCTGGGCGTCGACCGCAACCTCCGCCGCCTCGATGGCCTCGATGTCGACCTGATCGCCGTCGAGGACCGCACGCAGGTACGACGATCGAGCGATCGCGTCCGCCGCGTCCTCGCCGGCCAACATCACCTCGAGCGCGTTGGTCGGGCCGAGCTTGAAGGCGCGGATCGCCCGTTGGTGGAAGGCGTGGATCAACTCATCGCGTTCATCTTCGATCTGCGCGAGCCGCTGTTGTGCGCGCCGGGTCACCTGTCGTTGGTTCTCCACGGCTTCCACCGTGTCGTTGACGACCTGCTCCATCTCACGCAGGGTGGCGTCCGCGTCCTCGAGGGCATCGACGGCATCCTCGGCCACCCGCTCGGCCTGTTCCACCTGAGAGCGGACCTCGGCGAGCTTGGCTTTCGCCTCGGCCAGTGCCTGCTCCTCGGGCGTGTCGGCCTCCGCCGTCCCGAGGGGCATCCCGGCGAGGTACCCCAACGCCAACAGCAGCGAGGCAGCCGCAAGCAACACGCTCTCGCGGCGACGACCACGAGGTGGAGCGTCACCGCCGGAGGGCGTCGCTGCGCTCGGGCTGGCGCACTCCACGGTGGTCGTGCCTCCTCGACGGCATCGGTCTACGAACGAGATCCCACTCGCCGGGGTCTACCCCATCGACGGACGCTAGCAGCGAGTGCGAACAGGTGAGACACCCGGCCGGCTGCGACCTGACCGGGTGCGAGGTTGGTATCCTCGGCACTTCGCCATTGCGTTCAACCTCGGGGGCGGAACCCACCCATGACCATGCTATGACGCGCCGCCGTGCGCTGATCCTGTCAGGTTACGGCTTCGGCGGCCTGCTCGTCCTGGTGGCTCTCTTGACGGGGCTCTTGTGGGCCGTCCAGGCGGGCAAGGTGATGCCCAACACCTCGGTCGCCGGGGTGGATGTCTCGCGCATGTCCGGAGACGAAGCGCGGGAGGCGATCGCCCCGCTGGTCGAGGAACGGCGCGACGATCCCGTGGTCTTCACCTTCGAGGAGCAGCGCTTCTCGACGATCCCGGCGGACGTGGGCTACGGGGTGGATGTCGACCAGACCATCGACGCCGCCCTGGCGCGAGGCCGGAGCGGCTTCCCCGGCGACATCCGGGAGCGGTTGCGCGCGTTCAACACGCCACGCGACATCGAACTCATCGACAGCTTCGATGCAGATGCGGTCCTGGCGTGGGTGGACGCCACCGCCGCGGAGGTCGACCGCGACGTGTTCTCGGGCACGGTCACCGTCTCACCCGAGACGCTCGAGGTCGTGGTCGAGCTGCCTCATGGTGGTGCGGAGGTGCGCCGTGATGAGACCTACGACACGTTGATCGAAGCCCTCCACGAACCCGGCAGCAACGAGCTCGCCCTCCCCGTCGACACGGAACCGCAGCGCGTGTCCGAGGACGACATCACCGCGGCTGCTGCGCAGGTCGAGCGGGCGGTCGCCGGTCCTCTGGAGCTCACCGCGAACGACGAGGCGCTCGTCCTACAACCCGAGCAGATCGCGACCATCATCGAGGTCCTCGAGCGCAACGTCGGCGAAGGTTCGGTCATCGAACTCGTCGTGACTCCAGACTCCCTGATGGAGGTCCTCGACGAGGAGGAGCTCGAGCGGTTCGATCGCCAGCCCCGCAACGCCAGCTACTCCGCCAGCCGGACGCCGCCTCGGACCTTCGACGCACCGGGCAACGCGACCTTCTCCCCGGTTCCCGCCAACGTCGAGGTGGAACCGGGCCAGACGGGCACCCGCTTCGACCCCGAGCTCGCCGCCGACCAGATCACCGAGCTGCTCCGTGCCGGAGCCCGCGGCGGTGAACTGAAGCTGGAGACCATCGAGGCGGACTTCCCCACCCAGCTCGCCGAGCAGCTCAAGCCGACCCACCTGATCAGCACCTTCACGACCTACCACCCGGCCGGTACGCCACGGGTCCACAACATCCAACTGCTCGCCGACACCATCGACCACACGGTCCTGCTGCCAGGTGAGCAGTTCTCCATCAACCAGATCTCCGGGGTCCGTAGCTGCGCGAAGGGCTATCAAGAGGACGGGATGATCCTGCGTGGCGAGTTGGTGGACGTCTGTGGAGGTGGCACCTCGCAGTTCGGCACGACCACCTTGAACGCCGCCTTCTTCTCGGGACTCCAGTTGGACCAGTGGAAGGCGCACAGCTGGTACATCTCGCGCTACCCGATGGGGCGTGAAGCCACCCTGAACTACCCAGACCTGGATGTACGGTTCACCAACACCTCGCCGGGCGCGGTCATCGTCAAGACCACCTACACCGCATCGTCGATCACCGTCTCGCTCTACGGTCAGCCGATCGCGAACTCGGTCTCTGCCAGCCACGGCAGCCCGACCAACCCCACCGAGCCGGCCGAGGAACGTCGTGACAACGACGAACTGTGCGAAGGCGTGGAGGACGTGATCCAGTCCGGGGGTGGCGGGTTCACCGTGCAGGTGGTGCGCACGGTCGACCTGATCGACGGTGGTGAGGCCACCCGCACGATCCGCACCGTCTACGTCCCTCAGAACCGGATCATCGAAGAGGGCACGCGGGACTGCTCGCCCCCCGATCAGGACGAGGACGACGACGAAGACGAGAGCGACGACGAGGACGAGGACGACTGATCGTCGTTGCTACCCGATACCCCTGTCGCGTCCGGGCGCGCTGACCTTGTCGCGGACCACCCGCCGGCTCACCCCAGGGGGACGGCCCCAGAGGCCAGGAGCCGTCGGCGTGCTCCCCTTGTTGGCACCTACGGCTGGCGAAGCTGAGGCCGACGTCGCGGCGGTGCTGATCGACCGGGCCGGAGCGTGCGATCCCGCCTTCCGCTCCGCCGCGACGGGAGTGGCCTCACGCGGTGGCTCAACCTGGACGCGTGCGGAGCGCGTTGCCTGCTCATCGCTCGGGAGCAGCACCACCAACGGCCGCTGCCAGCGACCATCCGGTTCCGCGGTCCAGCCGTCGATCTTCGCCGCGATACGCGCGCCGCGATCGAGACGTGGCGCGATCCGTGCCGCGACCGACCGGTCGAGGTAGCCGATCCGCCACTTGCCCGTCGCCCCAGCGATCCAGACGCTCACCGCGTACCGGTCGGCAGGGTTGGCCGGTTCGCGGACCAGGCGCGCCAACTGACCCGGGGTCGGATCCGCCGCGCCCGGGACGCGGGCCGCGAACGCGTGGCCACGCACCGGGGTCCTGAAGGGCCGTGTGACCGGCTGCGGAGTGGAGTGTTGTGTGGTCGTCATCATGCTCACATGATGGCATCCGGCTGTGACACCGCCCGTCCGGCACGCGCAGCCGCTGCCACCTCGCAGGTGTCCTCGCGTTGGCAGGTGAAACACCAACCGCCGCCCCGAAGCCGGAGCGCCTCCTCCGGCACCTCCTCGCCGAACGCGCCGAGGCGCACGAGTTGCCCGACCGTGTCGACGACCCGCTGCGCGGTCGCCTCGAGGGTCTCGGACCGCAGATCCTCGGACTCGTGCCTCCCCTCGGTGACGTAGTACGTCGCCCAACGGAAGGGTGGGACCCCGGTAGCGAGGGTGACCAACAGCGCGTAGAAGCGCAGTTCGTGACGATCATGCTCCGAGCGTGGCCGACCGGTCTTGAGGTCGACGACCAAGGCACGCGCCCGGTCGTCTCTCCTTCGGCTGGCAAGTATCAGGTCGGGCCGTCCGAACAGCTGCACCTTCCCGCCCGCGAGGGTGACCAGGTGCGGCTTCTCTGCCCGCCGTTCGATCACCTCCGGGGGTAGCTCGGGCCACACCTCACGGAAACTGGTGGCGAGCTCAGCGAGCTCGTCTCGTAGCTCCTCGGCGGCCGCCGTCGGTTGGGCGTTCATCCAGGCCGACAGGGAGTTCGGATCCCCCGGTCGGCGACTGGCCTCGTCGTGCCAGACCTGGGCGACGACCTCGGCGGGATCCTGCCGACGCTGGAGGTCGCCGTCGCGTTCGATGACGGCGTGAGCCAGGATGCCGCGAACGCTCGCACGGGTGTGTTCGAAGGGACGCGGCTCGAGCTGGAGCCCATCACAGACCTGCCGATCGAGACGGGTCTTGGTGATCAGCAGGTGCCCACGTCGCTGTCGCGCAGCCACATCCGCCAACTGGTCTTCGAACGGGGCGAAGCCCGATTCGAGGTGGTCGCGGAGGTCGGCGACCAGCCCGGTCTCGTAGGCAGGACGAGGCTGACCCCAGCCCAACAACTCGCTGGCCAGGCGCCGCTGCGCCGGGGTATCCAGCGACAGCGACGGCCCAGCCACGGTCAGTTGACGACGTCCCAGACGTTGCCCGAGGAGAGCAGGTCGCTGAGGTCGCCCTTGCCCTGCTCCGACTGCGCCTTGTCGATCTGATCACGGAGCAGTTCGTCGTAGACCGGACGCTCGACGTCGCGGAAGATGCCGATGGGCGTCGGGCCGACGGGGTTGTGGGAGAGCCGCGCCAGCGCGAATGCCGTCGTCGGTTCTTCCTTCTTGGGATCGTGGATCACGACACGGTCTCCAGCCTTCTCGGTCGGAGTGAACTTCATCGTGCCGTCACCGCGGGCGACGACCGCGTTCTCGTTGTCGGGACCGAAGGTGATCGGCTCACCTTCGACCAGACGGATCTGGTTGTCGTCGCGCTGGTTCGGGTCCTTCAGGGCCACGAAGGCCCCGTCGTTGAACACGTTGCAGTTCTGGTAGATCTCGACGAAGGCCGCACCCTTGTGTTCGTACGCGGCCGTGAGCACCTCGCTGAGGTGTTGACGGTCGGTGTCGATGCTCCGAGCAACGAAGGTTGCCTCAGCCCCGAGCGCGAGGCTCACGGGGTTCATCGGGCGGTCGATCGAACCCATGGGCGTGGACTTCTTGACCGCACCGAGCGGCGACGTCGGCGAGTACTGCCCCTTCGTCAGCCCGTAGATCTCGTTGTTGAACAGCAGCACCTTGATGTTGACGTTGCGTCGCAGCGCGTGGATCAGGTGGTTGCCGCCGATCGACAGGCCGTCGCCGTCGCCGGTGACCACCCACACGTCCAGGTCGGGACGCGTGATGGCCAGCCCGGTCGCCAAGGTGGGCGCCCGGCCGTGGATCGAGTGGAACCCGTAGGTGTTCATGTAGTACGGGAACCGAGAGGAACAGCCGATCCCGGAGATGAACACGGTGGACTCGGGCTTCGCCCCCAGGTTCGGGAGCAGGGTCTGCACCGTGGCGAGGATCGCGTAGTCCCCGCAACCGGGGCACCAGCGGACCTCGCGGTCCGAGGTGAAGTCCTTCTTGGTCAGCTTGCTGTCGTTGGTCGTCACGACGACTCCCCCCATCCGAGGGTTTCGATGGCCTCGACCAGTTCACCGGCCGAGAAGGGTTGGCCGGTAACCCGGTTGTAGGGCTTGATGTCCACCAGGGTGCGCGCCCGCAGCAGCGTGACGAGCTGTCCCATGTTGTTCTCCGGCAGGATCACCTTGCGGTAGGACCGGATGATCTCCGTCAGATCCTTCGGCAGCGGGTTGAGGTGGCGGATGTGCACCCGCGCCACATCGCGCCCCTTGGCCCGGAGGTCGTGGCACGCCGCACGGATGGGCCCTTCGGTGGACCCCCATCCGACGACCAGGACGTCCGCTTCGCCGGACGGGTCGTGGACCTCGGTGGGATCGAGGTCATCAGCGATGCGATCCATGCGTTCGTGGCGGAGGGCGGTCATCCGGTGGTGGTTCTCGGGCTCGTAGCTGATGTGCCCGGTGCCCTCTTCCTTCTCGATCCCGCCAACACGGTGTTCGAGACCCGGGGTCCCGGGCAGCGCCCAGGGACGAGCCAACGTGTCCGCATCACGCAGGAAGGGCAGGAACTCACCGTCGGTGATGTCCTCCTCGGTGGCGAACGAGAACACCTCGGTCAGATCCGGAAGGTCGTCGACCTCGGGAAGCAGCCAGGGCTCCGCAGAGTTGGCGAGGTAGCCATCCGACAGCAGCACGACCGGGGTGCGGTAGGTCAGCGCGATCCGGGTGGCCTCGATCGCCGCATCGAAGCAGTCGGCCGGTGAGGACGCGGCGATCACGGGCATCGGCGCCTCTCCGTTGCGCCCGTACAGGACCTGGAACAGGTCCGACTGCTCGGTCTTGGTCGGCAGTCCGGTCGAGGGGCCGCCGCGCTGCACGCTGACCACGATCATCGGCAACTCGGTCATCACGGCGAGGCCCATCGCCTCGGCCTTCAGCGCGATACCGGGGCCGGACGAGGCGGTGACGCCGAGGGCACCACCGAACGCCGCGCCGATGATCGAACCGACGGCCGCGATCTCGTCCTCGGCTTGGAAGGTCGCGACGCCGAACCGCTTGAGCTGAGAGAGCTCATGGAGGATGTCCGAGGCTGGGGTGATCGGGTACGAGCCGCAGAACAGCTGCAGG
Source organism: Nitriliruptoraceae bacterium (assembly GCA_007120565.1). Taxonomy (GTDB): domain Bacteria; phylum Actinomycetota; class Nitriliruptoria; order Nitriliruptorales; family Nitriliruptoraceae; genus CSSed11-175R1. Next base: position 7,213 of record SKNK01000034.1, read on the forward strand.
CCGGAACGCACCGACGCGGCGACCAGCCCGTAGGACAGCGCCTGGTTGCCGGTGATGTTGCGATACTGCCCTGGCGGCAGCTTGGCCGGCTTGATGTCGTAGTGGAAGACGAACGCCTCGGTGGTCTCCCCGAAGTTCCACCCGGCACGGAGCGCGCTGATGTTCGCTCCGGCCAGCTCGGGCCGCTTGGCGAACTTGGTGTCCAGCCACGCCTCGGTCTCGCTGATCGGACGGGAGAACATCCAGGAGACCAGGCCGAGCGCCAGCATGTTCTTGCAGCGCTCTGCTTCCTTCTTGTTCAGCTCGCCGCTCTCGATCTGCTCTTCCAGTGCCCGGACGGTCAACGTGGTCAGTCCGACCTCATGCACCTGGTAGTCGGTGAGCGTCCCGTCCTCGCGCGGATCCTCGTCGTAGCCGGCCTTCTGCAGGTTCCGCGAGGTGAACGCATCGGTGTTGAGGATCACCGTGCCGCCCGACTTGAGGGCCGACAGGTGCTTCATCAACGCCGCCGGGTTCATCGCGACCAGGACGTCCGGGGCATCCCCCGGCGTGTGGATGTCCTGGTCGGAGAAGTGCAGCTGGAACGAACTGACCCCGGCGAGGGTTCCGGCGGGTGCACGGATCTCCGCCGGGAAGTCGGGGAGGGTCGCGAGGTCGTTGCCGGCGACCGCGGATTGGTTGGTGAACTGATCGCCGGCCAACTGCATCCCGTCGCCGGAGTCGCCGGCGAAGCGCACGACGGCGCTGGAGAGCTGGACCCTGGTGCGTTCCCCCGCGTCACCGCTGACGGTGCTGCTCATGCTGGAGTTCCCTTCCTCGCCCGCGCGATCCGCGCGGCTGCTCGCGCACCTCGTCACGCCTTCCGCGTCACGCGGGATCGCGTGATAGGGCATGGCGCGTGCCACCTCTGGAGGCGGCCCATACCCACGACCGTACCGCGCCGACCACCCCTGTCGGCAACACGTACCGCCTTGGGGTCACCTCACCCACAGACCTGGCGTAGGAGCGGGTAGGGGTTGACGGCAGAGCCACCTCCCGGATGCCGTTCGAAGTGCACGTGAGGCGCGCTGGGGCTGGCATTGCCGGTTGAGCCGTTCGTCCCGATCTGCTGTCCCGCCGAGACGCGGGCCCCGTTGCCGACCGTGTGCGATGTCAGGTGCATGTACCAGTAGTGATCGCCGTTGTCGCCGCGGAGGATCCCCCACACTCCGGCGCTGGGCCCGACCCGCTGGTGATGCCAGGTGCCGCTGGTGATCGCCCGAACCGGGATGCCGTGCGGCCCCATGATGTCGGTGCCGCGGTGTGATCGCCCTCCGCTTCGGGCATAGCCCCAGCTGTCGATGAAGTGCCGCGGCTGGTCGAGGGGGCAGGCCATTCCGCCCCCACCTCCGCCTCCACCGCTACCCCCGCCCCCACCGGAGGAGGACGAACTGGAGGGCGATCGGGTCGCGCGAGCTTGGGCTTCGGCCGCCTCGGCTTCGCGCCGCTCACGCTCGCGCCGCTCACGTTCCCGTCGCTCGCGTGCGATCCGTTCCCGCTCGATTCGGGCCAGCTCCTCACGCTCCGCTTCGGACAGCGAGGCCTCGAGGGCAGCCAGGTCGTCGAGGTCGTCCTGAAGGCCGGCGGCAACCTGCTCGTAGCGTTCCTCAGCCGCCTCCAACTCCTCGCCACGCTCCTCCAACCGTTCGGCCGTGGCGCTGGCGCGCGTCCGTGCCGCAGCCAGGTCCTCGACCTGGACGCGGTCGCCACCGACGAGGTGTTGGATCGTCGACGCCTTCGCGAGCGCTCCCGCAGGATCGTCACCGGTGAGCAGCACCGACAAGGGGTCGAGACTCGCCCCGTGCTTGAAGGTCTCGCGGATCCGGTGGCTCATGATCGCGTCGATCTCCGCCATCTCCTCACGCTGGCGGGCTTGCTGGGAGGCCAGCTCATCGAGCTCCTCCTCGAGTGCGGCGATCCTTCCGAGCAGATCCTCGAGTTCCTCCTGGTTCTCGCTCAACCGAGCCTCGATGGCCTCCTGCTCTGCGCGAACCTCCCCCAACCGGTCCCGGATCTCCTCCAGGGACTGGGCCCGCGCATCACCGCCCCCTGGACCACCGCCCGGCGCGAGCGGCAAG
>SKNK01000274.1 GCA_007120565.1 Nitriliruptoraceae bacterium
GGCGTTGGCGATCGTGCTCCCCGCGGTTCATCACCGTCGGCGACCACGCTACGACACCGCCTCGAGGAGTGATCGTGACCCTCTCCCTTCCCCCCGGTGTCGACCACGCCCCCTCCGGGTCCTGGCGCACGATGACGCAGCACCGTGCCTGGCTCGACGCGGAGTGCCAACGGCTACTGCGCTTCTCTCCTGATCCACGTCACCCGCTCGGCGGGTTCGCCTGGCTCGATGCCTCGGGATCCGCGGTCCCCGACCGTCCGGTGCTGACCTGGATCACCGCACGGATGGCGCACGTCCACGCGCTGGCCACCCTCCGCGGCATCCCCGGCTCCGCCGCGCTTGTCGACCACGGCGTCGCCGCCCTGTCAGGTCCGCTCCACGACGACCGCTACGGAGGCTGGCACCACCGCCTAGAACCCGACGGGTCAGCGTCCGGGCGCAAGGAGGCGTACACCCACGCGTTCGTCATCCTGGCGGCATCCAGCGCCGTGGCTGCCGGCAGGAGCGGGGCCACCGATCTGCTCGACGACGCGCTCGCGGTGTTCGACGACCGCTTCTGGGAGCCGGAAGCCGGGCGGGTCACCGAGTCGTTCGCCGGGGACTTCTCCGACGAGCAGGACTACCGGGGCGCCAACAGCAACATGCACACCGTCGAAGCCCTGCTGGCTGCGGGGGATGTGACGGGCGAACCGCGGTGGCATGACCGTGCCTTGGGTATCGCCGAGCACCTGATCGATGAGGTCGCGCGGGCGCATGGCTGGCGGCTCGTGGAGCACTTCGACTCGGATTGGTCGCCTCAGTTGGAGCACAACGCCGACGCGCTGGACGATCCCTTCCAGCCCTACGGGACCACCGTCGGCCACTGGTTGGAGTGGTCGCGCTTGCTGCTCCACCTCGAAGCGTCGCTGCCGTCGTCACCGACCTGGTTGCTGGAGGCGGCAACGGAACTGTTCTCTGCGTCGGTGCGGATCGGGTGGTCTGCGGACGGTCAGCCCGGGTTCCCCTACACGTTGGACTGGCAGGACCGGCCCGTGGTCACCGCCCGGATGCACTGGGTGATGGCCGAGGCGATCGCGGCCGCCGCTGCGCTGCACGAACGGCGCGGCGATCCAGCGGTGGAGGCGTGGTACCGCTGCTTCTGGGACTACACCGAGGCGCACATCATCGACCGCGTGAGCGGCAGCTGGCACCACGAACTTGATGCCGACCTGCGACCGGCGAGCGGGACCTGGGGTGGCAAGCCCGACCTGTACCACGCGGTTCAAGCGACGCTGCTGCCCCAGATGCAGCTCGCTCCCAGCCTCGCTGCACAGCTCGCCGGTTGACCCGTCACCGAGGCTCACCCGTCGGCAGCCTCGGGGCAGCCGACGTTCTGCTCCTCCGGGTCACCGTCGCGGTGCGTACCCCCAGCGTGTCTGAGCGAGCCGGGTCCAGATCTCCCGCGTGTTGTCCTCGGTCGGCTGCTGGTACGAGTAGACCATCGCCCCGTCGGCGGCCATCGCCGCTCGGACCTGACGCACGCCGTTCGAAGGATGGTTGAGGTAGCCACCCGGTCCGGGGACGACCTGCACGTCGGTCTCGCGTGCGAGGGCGACCTCGTAGCCGATCCACTGAGCGAACCAACGTGCCTGCGTTGGGTCGTGCGCCCGGAAGTAGTTCATGGGCATGACGGCGTCCACCTCGCCGCGCCGAACCCAGCCGTCCCAGTCCTGCAGCACACGGGTGTAGGCCAGGGTGCCCTGGAACCCGGCGCGATCTCGAGTGGCAGGTCCATCCCCCCAGGTGATCACCGCAGCCGACAGGTCAACGGAGTTGCCCGAAGCTTGGATCGCTTCACGCGCCCCGAGGATCACCTGGCGGGTCTGTTCCCGGCGCCAGTTCGTCCAACGTGTGTCGGTCGCGGCAGGCGTGCCGGTCGCCCCGGTCTCGGCGCGGTACTGGGCAAGGGCAAGCGGGTTGTAGCCGTGGCGCGCGGACTCGTAGCGCACGTAGTCGAGGTGGATGGCGTCGAGGTCGTAGTTCTCGGCGAGCTCCCCGACCACCGCGGCCACATGCTCCTGGACCCCCGGCACCCCCGGGTCGAGGTAGCTGGACCACGACCCGTCCACGGTGCGGCTGACCCATCGCCGGTTCTCGGGGGCGGCGAGGCCGTGCTCGGTGTGCATCCAGCCCGCCGGGGCCGGAAGATCGCGGTAGACGTCGTGCCACGTCGGCGCGACCGAGAACCACGCGTGGACCTCGATGCCGCGCGCATGCGCGATGGGGATCAACTCGGCGAGGACGTCGAAGTCTGTGGCGATCCGGGGGTCCGGCGTTCTCGGCAGCACGTTGGACGTGTAGTACGCATCGTGGCGTCGGACCACCTGCGCGATGATCACGTTCACGTCGGCGGCGGCGAGTTCGTCCACCATGGTCCGGATGCCTGCCCTGGACTTCAGCGTGTCGTCGAACAGGTGCACCCAGGCGCCCCGCATCCGGCTGTGGTACGCGTCGTCTGCTGCTGGCCGGGTCGCCGGTAGCTCCGCGAGTTCCTCGACCCACAGGATCTGGACCGACCGTGTGACGAACGAGGCCATCTGGTCCCTCGGTACCGCCCGGCGAGGTTCGAAGGTCGTTGCGGTCACCCCGGAGGTGATGTTGGCGGCGACGAGGCGGCTGATCGCCTCACGGTGCACGTTGTCGACGGGAACGTCACCGAAGGGCATCGGTCCCGGGGGGAGCAGGAGGTCGTAGCCGTGCTCGAAGGTGCGCGCCAGCAGCGACGCCATCTGTGCCCGGCTGACCGGAAGATCCGGCTCGTACCGGCTCGTCGTGACCCCCGCGGCGATGCCGAGCGAGGCGAGGAGGTCGATATCGGCCTCGAAGACGTGGCCGACCGTGTCCGTGAACCCCGCCGAGGGCGCGGTCGAGGGGGCATGCCCGGTCGTGCGGAGCAGCCTTGCGATCATCGCGGCTGTCTGACCCCGGGTGACGTTGTCGGTGGGGGCGAACCCCGTGGTGCTTCGGCCTTCCGCGAGGCCCCACCAGACGGCGCAGTCGATGGCCGCGCGGTGGGGGGTGGTGGCCGTATCCGTGAACCCGGTCGCCGGGACCAGGTGTGTCGCGCAGGCACCGGAACCGGTCGCGGCGTCGGCCGCCGGCACGGACGGCAGAAGTGCCGCGACCAGCGCGAGGACCATCCCGACCGTCAGCACGGCGCGGGTCCGCAGGCTCCGAGGGTTCCGAACGGCGGTGGGATCGAGGTACGGCATGGTCCACCCTCCGGTGCTCCGCAGGGAGCACCCGCACACGGCTCCGAGAGGAGCACGAGGACATGGTGCATCCACCAGCCACAGGAACCCGCACCGCAGTTGAAGGTCGCGCGGCTGCCGCGCTCCCCGACCCGCCCGGTCACGGGGGTTCGTCAGCCAGGCGGGTTGCGATATCGCGCTGCGGCTGTCGAGCGGACCTGCTCGGGATCGACACGTCCCAGGGGCCAGAGGATGACCACGAGATGCGCCACGGCCGCGAGGAGCACGAGCAGCCAGCCCACGCGCATGAGTGGCTCGACGAAGGTCGTTGTCAGCCCCGGTGTGAGGTCTGCGACCAATGCCAAGACCACGCCGAGGTTCAAGGTGGCGGTACGGGTCCGCGCGAGCCGCTCCGTCCGAGCGATGAGCACGTCGCGACTCGCGAAGTCGCGACCGCGAAGCATCGGGGTCACGTACAGCAGCACGGCGAGTATCAGCTGGGCGAACACGCCGATCAGCAGCGCGACCGCCAGGCCTACGTTCCAGCTCTGGCGACCCACCACGAGAAGCGCCAGGTCGATCGCAACGCCGACCGGCAACCAGATGACGACCGCGGCCAGACTCCAGCGCAACGGCGAGCGGTCATGCGCCCGGCAGGCTCGCAGCAGTGGCATGGCGACGACGATCACGGCCTGGAGGTAGATGGCGAACCCTGCCGCCAGCACCAACATGGCCGGTCCCTCAGCGCCGTCACCGATGGACCGGCCCAGGCTGCGGAGGAAGAGGCCGAGCGTGCCTATCCCTAGCCCGAACATCGCGCGGAGCACCGCGTCTGATGCCCGCTTCTCCGCGCCCGGCTCGATGCGCACGCGCAGCAGGGCGGGACCGAACACCACCAGCGTGGTCAGCACCGTGAGCCCTGCCCACCCGAGCACGTTGAGATGGATGTGCGCCTCACGGACGCCGAGGTAGATCTCGCCGGGCACCACGCCCGCACCCAGCATGCCGCCGAGCCCGGCTGAGATCAGGAAGAGCACGTGCGCGTTCTCGTACCGCCGCACGACCCAGACGAAGCGGTCGTTGTGGGCACGTGCACGAAGTCGCCGCAGGGTGACCACGTTCATCGCGATGACGAACATGATGCCCACGGTCCCGATCACGAGCGGCCAGTGTGCGTTGATGGCGCGGCCCGTCACCATCGAGGTGATCGACGCACCGAGCAGGAGCGCCAACGCCCATGTCGCTGCTACCGGCTCGCGCAGGTCGCCGCCGCCAGTGAAGCGGGCGGCGAAGTTCCGCGAGAACGACCACAGCAGGGTGGTCAGCACGCCCAAGGTGAACAGGTGGGTGACCAGCCAGCGCCCGCCCGGAAGCGCCTGCCCGGCCGAGAGCCAGACGATGCTCGCGAGCCCGTACATGATCGCGATGCCGATGGCCGGGGCGTTGCGCGCGAACGGCGAGTCGCCCAGCGGGGTGGCGCGATGTCCCACCAGCCCACGATCGATGTCGACCTGCTCGCTCCCGTACCCCATGGCCTCCCTTCGGCTGGAGGAGGGAGCCTACGTCGCCCGGGTCGGTAGGCGCCATGCCTCCCTTGTGCATCTGGCTGGAAGACCACGGGATGCCGAGATCCGGTCCTCCCGCGGTCCTGCCGATAGCCTGCCCTCGGTCCTCCGGGACCGCACGGAGGGTTGGCAGAGCGGACGATTGCACCGGTCTTGAAAACCGGCGTGCCTCACGGCACCGGGGGTTCGAATCCCCCACCCTCCGCCATCGCGCCTCGCGGTTCTGGCCCGTGCCTTGACCGATGGGGAAGTCGGTCGACGGGTCCGAGCACTAGCCTGGCGAGGGCACGGTCGGGGGCTCTGGAAGGGACCGGTGAGTGGACGCGGCCGCGGAGGCGCTACTCCTGATCCTGGCCGCAGCGATGATCGCGACCTCCGCGATCGCGGTGCCTGCGCTGCGTCGCACCTTGCAGACCGGCATCAGCGTCGTTGCGGTGTTGGGTGCCATCCTCTCGGGATGGGTGTTGGCAGACGTCTTGATGCTGTGGGCGCTGGTGTTCGTGCTCGCCGCCGTATCGACGAGCTACGCGACGGAGTTCCGACGGAGCGGTCAAGCCGAGAACGAGGCCCGAAAGGCGGCGGAGCGCCGCACCGAACTGCTTGAAGCTGTCCGGGCGTTGCCTGAGCTGGATCTGCACGGCGCTGCCCAGGTGACCACGGCGGCGCTGCGCGCCTTCGGCGCCGTCGCTTCAGGCGTGGTCGTGGTTCGTGACGATCGGATCGTGCCTATCGACCTCAACGGTGTTCCCCCCATCGAACGGCTGCTTCGTGTTGGTGAGGGCGTCTCCGGCCGTGCGGTTGCGGAGGGACGGACGCTCGTCTTCGAGGACTACCAGGAACTGCCGGAACGGTTCGACCACCTCCACAACCTCCGGTCGACGATCAGCACGCCGATCCGGGTCGGCGATGAGGTCGTCGGGGCGGTCATGGCTGCTCAGGTCCAGTCCGGTCCCCCGACGGAGGGGCAGATCGAGGTCACCGAGGTGCTCGCGACGCACCTGGGCGCCGTGATCGCCACCCGCCGACAACTCGAGAACCGCCGCAACCTGCTCGAGCGGATGGACCGACTGGAGGCGATGCGGAGTGCCTTCGTCGAGGAGGTCTCGGACGAGCTTCGCGATCCGTTGACCATCATCCGCGGCGCGGGGCACACGATGCGCAAGCACAGCCAGGATCTGCGGGACGAGGATCGCGAACACCTGCTCGAACGTCTCTGCGCACAAGCCGACGAGTTGCGCAGCGTGGTCGACGCGCTCTTGGACTTCTCTCGGGTCCAGTCCCAACAGAACGAGCCGGAGCTCGCTGTTGTGAGCATCCGGCAGCTGCTCGGGACGTTCGGGGCGCGCGTCAACCTGCGCGGCTCGCTTCCGATCGATGTGCAGGTCGAGGTGGACGTGACGTTGACCCGCCACGCGGTCGACCTTCTCCTCGCCGATCGCATCGCCGAAGTCGACATCGTGGTCAGCGAGGGGTCGGTCGCCATCAGGTTCTGCGAAGCCGGTCTCGAGCGTCCCGCCGTCGTTCGTTCGCTGGCCCAGCAACTGATGGTGGAGGCTGGTGGAACGCTGCGGTTCGAGGACGCCCCGACGCTGGTGCTGCCACGACCGCTCCATCCCGGGGAGGCGGTGTTGTGAGCTCTGTGGACGCTACGCACCCCGACGGTGATCAGGCAGTGAGTTCGCCCGTTCGCGATCCGCGCACCGAACCCAGCCTGCTGTTGGGTGGCGTCGCTCCGGTGGTCGCGGCCATCGGCTACAGCCTCGCGATCGGGGTCCGCAACGTCGTGCTGCTCGTCGTGCTCGTTGGTTCGGCCGGGGCCCTGACGGTCGTCGCGGGGTGGTTGATCAGGCGGCGATCGACCAGATCTCACCCAACTTCGAGCGGGGTGGCCTTCGAGGTCGCTGCGGCGCTCGTCGGTCCACCGGTGACCACGATCTATGCGATCTGGGTGCTGGAGCGTCCGGCGCTCCTGTTCGGCCTGATCATCGCCGTGCAGATACTCACCACCAGCTACCTGGTGCCGCGCCCTTGGCGTTCGCCACTGCAGCTCTACGCGCTCGTTGTGTGGTCCAGCGGCCTGCTGTGGGCGCAGTTCGGTCCCGGGGTGGTCGGTGGCCACTTCGTCGGAGGAGTGGCGACGGCGCTGATCGTCAACCGCATCGTCGGTCGTCAGCATCGTCGTCGCGCCGGCGAGCGTGCCAGTCGTGAACGTGCCGAGGCGCTGATGGGCCTGCTGACCAGCGTCCAGCAGGTCAACTCGCTGCAGCCGCAGGCGGTGCTCGAGGCCGTCGTCCGTGGGCTGCGCGACCTTGGCCTGGACGATGCCGAGGTACGACGGATCGACGAGGCAGCGGGCGTGGCACGCTTGGCTGTCGGCGAGACGAGTCTGGACACCAAGATCGAGGAAGAGGTCCCGCTCGACCTGCCGCTGGTCCGTGAAGCCCTGTCCAGCTCCGGACCGGTCGTCATCAGTGACGCGACCAGCGACCCTCGCGTCACCCGCTACGTCGGGTACCGGGGCGGCGCGATCATCCCGTTGTCCCTCGGTGGCGGTGGCCGGGGCCTGCTCTCGGTTGCCACGGTGGACGGTCCGGTGACCGATCTGCAACTCGAGGCCCTGCAGCTGCTGGCCGACCATGCGGCGCAGGCGCTCGAACGGGCCAGTATCTACGAGGCCGACCTGCACATCGTCGAGGACCTCCGTCGCCTGGACATCCGAACGCAGGACTTCATCAGCACGGCGTCACACGAACTCCGGACGCCGTTGACGGTGATCTCCGGGTTGGGGCAGACCTTGAAGGAACGGTGGGATCACCTGGGGTCGGAGCGTCGTGAGGACCTGCTGCAACGCATCGATGCCAACGCCGAGCGGCTCGCGACGATCGTCCGGTCCCTGCTGGATACCTCGGCGTTCGATCGTGGCGAGTTGCACCCGACCCTGGAACGAACGTCGTTGCGCCCGTTGCTGCTCCGGCTGCTCGACCGCCTTGCCACGGTGACGGCCGCCTATCCCGTCGAGGTCGAGGTTGCCAGAGATCAGGAAGTGGCGGTCGATCCTGCGCTGATCGAGCACGTTCTGGAGAACCTGCTGGGCAATGTGGCGAAGCACACCCCCCAAGGCACTCGCGTGGTGATCTCGGCGGCGCAGGAAGGCGACCGGGTCCTCGTGAAGATCGCCGACCACGGGCCGGGGATCGCCGCCGAGGACCTGCCCCACGTGCTCGACCGCTTCTACCGTGGAGGGGATCCTGATCGCCGACCGTCGGGCGGACTCGGGCTCGGCCTCGCCCTGTCCGCCCAGATCGTGCGAGCGCATGGGGGAGAGCTGTCGGTCACGAGCGACGCCGGGGTCGGCACGAGCTTCACGTTCAGCGTGCCGTCCGCTTCAGCGCCGAGTTGAACTCCACCCCGAGCAGGACCGCGAACCCGGTGAGCCACAACCACAGCAGCAGCACGATCGGCCCGGCGAGCGGACCGTAGACGCTGTCGCCGTCGAGTACCCAGGTTCCGTAGAGGCGCAAGCCTCCGCTGCCGGCCAACCAGACGCTCGTCGCCAACACCGCACCGGGGATCTCGTGTCGCCAGCGGGTACGGCCGGGGACGCCGAGGTGGTACAGCAGGGCGATGGTGAGGGTCCCGCCCACTACGACGACCGGCCAGTACAGCTGACGCCACACGGCGGCGAAGGTTCCCGGGCTCTCCCCGGTCACCTCGCTGATCTGTTCGCCGAGGCCCGGCCCGGCCAGCAGCAAGGGAAGCAGGACGATGCCGACCATCAGTCCCCCGAGGGTGACACCGAACCCGATCAGCCGGTCTTGCCAGCCCTGGCGGGCTCCCTCGCGGTCGGCGACGATCGTCAGGGTCGACAGGATCACCTTGAACGCCCGAGACGCCGTCCAGACCGCTGCGGCGAAGGACACCGAGATCAGCCCGATCCCGCCGCCCTCGAGCAGCTGCTCCAGCACCGGCCGGACCAGGCGATCGATGGTGGGACCGGTGAGAGCGAGCCGGGCTACCTCGACGGTTCGGTCGACCAACTGCTCCTCCCAGTTGCCACCGGCGAAGGTGTCACCGATAACGCCGGCCGCCGCGATGATGGCGAGGAGGAGCGCGGGTAGCGAGAGCAGGACCCAGAACGCGATCTCGGCTGCAAGGCCGGGCAAGCGGTCGTTCATGGCACCATCGCCCGTGCGGACGACGACCTCGACCGGTCGCCGAAGCGGGGCCGGCGACCGCTCGATGAGGCGCTCGGAGAGAGGGTGCACCCTGTCAGGGTAGGACCCCCTCGGGATGACGCCCGGTCGCTACGTTGGTTCGGGCCGGTCGAGGTCTCGTTGGCCGTCGTGCGGAGGCGAAGTGCGCCAGGCTCTCACGTCGCGATGGGTCGGGTGTGGCTGGTACCCTTCGCCCGCCGCACGGTGCTCCGGCTCCGTTCGCGTTCGTCTGGAGGCTTCGCCTAGTCTGGCCTATGGCGCGGGACTGCTAATCCCGTTGGGTCGTTTACGGCCCTCGA
>SKNK01000420.1 GCA_007120565.1 Nitriliruptoraceae bacterium
ATCGCTGTCACCTCTGGTGTCCTCCCACCGCGACCCCACGATCCGACTGCGGCATGATCGCGTCGTGCGTGCGAGCCACACCCCCGACGGTCCTGCGACCCTGGACGTTCGCCAGGTCGGCGAGCGTCGCTTCGAGGCCAGGGCCGTAGGACCTGGCCGGGAGCGCGCGCTGGAGGCTGCTCCCGGCCTGCTCGGCGCCGAGGACGACCTGACGAGCTTCGCACCGCAGCTCGACCCGACCGTCGCCCGAGCTCACCACCTGCGCCCGGGGCTGCGACTCATCCGATCGGGACAAATCGAGGATCTCCTGGTCCCGACGATCCTGGCCCAGCGCGTCACGGGTCGGGAAGCAGGACGTGCCTGGACCCGCATCGTCCAGGCATGGGGCGCGCCGGCGCCGGGGAGCTCGGGATTGCGCCTCCCACCGACCTGTGCGCAGTTGGCCGCCAGGCCCTACTGGGAGTTCCACCACCTCGGCGTCGAGCGGAGCCGAGCCCGACGCATCGCGGTGGCCTGCCGAGAGCTAGCGGCATCCAACGGCTTCCGGCATCCTGCCGACGCGACCACCTATGCCAGGCTGCTGCGGATCCCCGGGGTCGGCCCCTGGACGGCTGCCCTGGTGGCCCGTTCCACCGCTGGCGATCCCGATGCGGTCGAGGTGGGCGACTTCCACGTCAAGAACCACATCACCTTCGCCCTTACTGGCGACGCCAGAGGTAGCGACGATCGGATGCTGGAACTGCTGGCGCCGTTCGCGGGCCACCGAGGTCGGGTCGTTCGCCTCCTGACGTCGGTGGTGCGGCGCCCACCGGCCTTCGGCCCGCGGCGACGTGTGGTCCCGGTCGACGCCCTGTGAGCCACCATCCACCAGCCAACCTCACCGCCTGATCTGTCGACGACGGGTGGTCAGCAGGTGATCGTGCTGCGAGGCAGCGTGGAGAGCTCTTCCTCACGCTCACCGGGTGTCACATCGCAGCCCTGGACCTCGGCGGACAACTGCAGCACCAGCTCGTCCATGAGCTGTCTGGCGACCCAGCGACCAGGGCCATCGGCTTCGTTCGCGATGACGGCGAGGTGGTAGCGCTCGCCGTCATCGCCCACCACGGCGCCGCTCAAGGCGGTCACGTCGCGGAGCGTGCCCGTCTTGCCGAGGAACCGCCCGGACGCCACGGTTCCCCTCAGGCGTTCACGCAACGTCCCGCTCTCCCCCATCACCGCCATGAGGGACTGCCAGGTCTCGGACTGTGGACCGTCCGTCATCTGTCGGTCGAGATCGACCAGGAGACGAGCCGTGACCCGATCATCGCGGGAGAGGCCGGACCCATCGGCGAACACCGCCTGGGTGTGATCGATGTCGAACCGGTCCAGCACCTGTCGCAGGGCTCGATCGCCCCGCTCCCAGGATCCCTCACCGGTTCGGATCCGCCCGATCGACTGGAACAGACCGTCAGTCAACTGGTTGTCGCTGCGCTGGACCGCGAACCGCAGTAGCTCCTCCATGGGCGGACTCTCCACCGTGGCGAGGCGACCGACCAACGGCACCTCGACCTCGCCGGAACGGCCCTCTCCAAGCACGGGGACGTCGCGTTCCTCCAGAAGCCGGACCAGTTCCGCAGCCGCGTGAGCTGCAGGATCTCTGACGTGATCGACCCGGACATCGGGTGGGCCGAGGTCCTCGGGGTCGGCGGTCGGTGCCTCCTGTTCGGGTTCGCCGCCCTCCTCACCGTCTGTCTCGTCAGGGGCCTCCTCCTCGCCCTCCTCAGCCTCCTCGCCCTCCTCCGACGACTCCTCGTCCTCCTCGGGCTCGGGGTAGGTCAGGATCGTCTCCAGTCCGGCGTCGACCGTGAGCCCCGAGGCGTACCGGGCATCGAAGCTGCTGAAGTAGCGATCGGGCCAGCCTTCGGCGCGGGTAGGCCCGGTGAATCCAGGGGCTACACCGATCACGTCGCCATCGAGGTGGGTCAAGCCTTGGGCGACGAGGTCATCCGCGAGCGCCGAGAGTGGGGTCCGGGGGCGAGCGGGGTAGATCCAACGGGCGTACTCGTCGGTGGCCAGCGCGGGATCGCCGCCGCCGATGAGCACCAGGTCGCCGCGCAGCCGACCATCGCCGGAGATCGGTGCGGTGGTTTCGACCAGGGTCTTGAGGGTGCCCTGTGACCCGACGGTCATGAGCAGAGCGGCTGCCGTCACGACCTTGAGCGTCGAGGCAGGGAGGACAGCTTCATCGGCGCGGTGAGCCGCGATCTCTCGGCCGTGCCGATCGGTCACGAGCACCGCGAGCTGCGCGTCGTCGGCAACCCGAGCCGCATCATCGACCAGCTGTTGGATCCGCGCGACCAACTCCGCCCGTCCCTCGGGCAAAGGTGGCTCTTCGGGCTCTTCCGGCGGTGGCGGAGGGTCGGATGCCTCCGCGGCCTCGTCGGCAGCCTCCGCGGTATCGGCACTCTCGTTGGCGTCCGACGGGAGCGGCTGCTGCGGCGCCACCTCGGCTGGTTCGGGTGGTTCCTCCGGCGGCGCCTCAGCTGACGAGCACGCGGTCAGCGCGAGCGCGAACGCGACCACGAGCGCGACGACGCGAGAGGGTCTGCCCCGTCGTGCGGCTACCCGAGCCACCGCGGTCCCCGGAGGCGCGCAGCGCTCACGTGCCGTGCCGTGGCCGCCCCGACGAGCGTCAGCTGCTCGGGGCATCGACGGAGTCGAGCAGTCCGCGTAGTTGGAAACCTCGCGACGGGTGACGCAGCTTGGTGAGCGTCTTCTTCTCGATCTGCCGTATACGTTCGCGCGTGAGCCCGAACTGCGCCCCGATGTCCTCGAGGGTGTGTTCCTCACCGTCCATGAGGCCGTACCGCAACATCAGCACCGTGCGTTCGCGGTCGGTCAACGCGGACAGGGCCCGCTCGACCTCGCGCTTGGCCAGGACCGCCGTCGCCGAGGACTCGGGGTCGATCGCGTCCTCATCAGCGACGAGCTCACCCATCGTCGCATCGCCGTCCTCGCCGATCGGCTTGTCGAGGCTGGCGACATCCTGAGCTGCGAGCTTGACCTCACGCAGGCGTTCGACCGGTAGGCCGAGCTCGGCGGCGATCTCCGGTTCGGTGGGTTCGCGTCCGAGTTGCTGGAGCAACGCGAACTCGGCGTAGCGGACCTTGCCCATGAGTTCGTGGACGTGGACGGGCAACCGCACCGTGCGGCCGGTGTTGGCCAGGCCACGCTGCAGCGCCTGACGGATCCACCAGGTCGCGTAGGTCGAGAACTTGTAGCCCTTGGTGTGATCGAACTTCTCGACTCCACGGATCAGTCCGAGGTTGCCCTCCTGGATCAGCGACAGCAGATCCACGCCTCGCCCCCGGAACTTGCGGGCGACGGAGACGACCAACCGAAGGTTGGCACGGATCATGTGATCCTTCGCACGCTCACCACCGCGAGCGACCATGCGCATCTGTGCCTTGCGGCGGGGTGGCACCTTGGTCTCGGCGGCGAGTTGTACGTGCGCCGCGAGGCCGGCCTGGTAGCGCTTGGCGAGATCGACCTCCTGCTCAGGTGTGAGAAGGTCGGTTCGTCCGATCTCGTTGAGGTACTGGCGAACCGAGTCGGACGACGCAGACAGTGGGGTCGCCTCCGGGCGGTCAGCATCCTCGACCAGGTCATCGAGCACCTGCATGCCCAGGTCACGGGCGCTCTGCGCGGTGTCCTCGACCCAGTTGTCGGGTTGCGTCAACGGGTCGTAGAGATCCTGCAGTTCCGAGAGGAGGACGTAGCCACGCGAGGCGCCGCGTTCGAACAACTCGGAGATGGGGGTGACATCGCTCAAGGATCGGCCTCGCGGGGCTCGGTGTGGTCCTCAGGGTGCGCTCGAACCGTGACGCAGCCGCTCGGCGCCACGGTACCGCGCTCCCGCTGGACCGTGTTCTCCCCGTGACGGTCCGGGGCAGGATCGCGCATGGTACGGGTATCTGCGCCCTCCGTCATGACCGGGGCGCGCGTGGCCCGTCATCGGGGTCGTCGGGATCGTCCTCGTCGCCATCCGGAGCCGGGAGATCGCCGCGATCGACCTGGTCTCGGAAACGGTCCATGTCCAGGGTGATCGCGCTCGGGTCGAACACCCCATCCGCGTCGGTCAGACCCGGATCCTGCGTAGCCGGAGGCGTTCCTGACGCGGTCTCTGCGTCGACGTCGACGGGGGCCAGACCGTGATCGTGGCCGTGCCCAGCGAGAGGAGGCGCGCCCTCGGGGCGGTCGACCGCGACCTTGGCAGCGAGCGCGGTCGTCAACGGCACCGCGGCGATCAGCCCGAGGGAGCCGACCAGGATCTTGACGATCTCTTCGGCGATGACCTCGGAGTTGACGATCTCCGCGGTGTTCACGCCACCGGTCGAGAACAGCACGAGCAACGCCAGCGATGCACCGGCGTAGGCGAGGAACAGCGTGTTGACGACCGAAGCGATGTGGTCGCGGCCAACCTTCATCGCCCTGGCGAACAATCCCCCCCAACTCAACGTGCGGTCGGTGTCGTGAAGGGCGAACACCGTCGATGCCTGGCTGACGGTGACGTCGTCGAGCACGCCGAGTGCCGCGATGATCAGTCCGGCGAGGACCAGACCCTGCAGATCGAGGCCCTGGACCGCGAAGGAGGCGAACAGGGCGTCATCCGAGGCGTACCCGGTGATCTTGCTCTGCGAGATGAACCAGAGGCCGAGACCAACCGTGAGGACCAGCGCGGCGGTCGTTCCCACGATGGCGGCGGTCGTCATCTCGTTGACCCCGTGCGCGAGGTAGAGCGTGATGATCATGACCGCGACGGCACCGACCAGCGCGACCAGTGGCGGGTTCGAGCCGGCGAGGATGGCGGGGACGATGAACGAGATCACGATGATCAGGCTGAGCGCGAGACCGATGAGCGAGCGCAGACCGTGCCACCTGCCGATGGCGATCACCGCGGCCACGAACACCCCGAGCAGGAGCAGCAGCATCGGGGTGCGTTGGAAGTCGGTGATGAAGTACTGGGCATCTGAGTCCGGGACCCCGGCTCGATCCAGGGTCACGCGGTCCCCAACGGCCAGGTCGGGATAGCCGTCGAGAGGGAGATCCTCCAGGGTGACGCGGTCCCCGGCGTCGGGACCGTCGAGCAGTGCCACCTCGACGTTCGCCCGCCGTGGACTGGCTCCGAAGGGCTCGAACCCGTCGTCGACTTCACCGGGATCGGCCTCGTACTCCTCGAAGGCGACGATCTCGGCCACGATCAGGTCCTCGAGCTCCTCGGGAGCGTCGGGAAGCCGATCCGCGTCCGGCCACAACGCGATCATCCCCGCGATGGACGCTACCGCCAGCGCCGCAACGATGACCAGCAGACCACGATGGGTGGATGAGACCTCACGGGGCACGGGCGGGCTCCTCGTCGGGGGTGATCACGACGCGGATGCTACGCGCGACGCCCGCCATCATGATCGATGGCGGGCGTCGTTCGTACGTGTGGGCCAGACGGCCCTGTCACCTTCAGGCGGCGTGGTCGAGAACGTCCAGCAGCCCGGAGAGGTTGTGTGCTCGAGAGGGGTGACGCAGCTTCGCCAACGCGCGGTTCTGCATCTGGCGGATGCGTTCACGGGTCAGGCCGAAGTGCTCGCCGATCTCCTCGAGGGTCCGTGGCTCCTCGCCTTGGAGCCCGAAACGGAGCACGAGGATCAGCCGCTCACGATCGTCGAGCTCCCGTAGGGCCGCGTCGATCTGGCTGAGGGCATCGCCTTCGAGGGCGGTGTCCGCAGGGTCGACGCCGTCGACGTCAGCGATGAGGTCACCCATCGTCGCGTCGCCGTCCTCGCCGATCGGGCGGTCCAGCGAGACCAGTTCCTGCATCGCGTCACGCACCTCGCGGACACGCTGCTCGGTGAGTCCGACCTCGTCGGCGATCTCGGCCTCGGAGGGGTCCCCACCCTTCTGCTGGCGCAGGCGGAGTTCGGCGGCACGAAGCTTGCCGTACAGCTCCCAAACGTGGGCCGGAACGCGGATCGTGCGACCCTTGCTCGCGACACCGCGCTGGAGGGCCTGACGGATCCACCACACCGCGTAGGTCGAGAACTTGTACCCCTTGGTGTGGTCGAACTTCTCGACCGCACGCAGCAGACCCAGGTTGCCTTCCTGGATCAACTCGATGAAGTCGAGGTCACGTCCGGAGAACTTGCGGGCCTGGGGCACGACCAGCCTCAGGTTGGCCTGGACCATGCGCTCCTTGGCGCGCTCACCGTCCTGGCTGATCCTGCGAAGTCGAGCCTTGCGACTGCGCGTGATGTTCTTGCCGAACTCGCGCAGGAGCTGGTCGGCGGACATCCCCGCCTGGTAGCGCTTCGCCAGGTCGGCCTCGTCCTCCTTGGTGAGCAGGTCGTGTCGACCAGCATCGTTGAGGTACTGACGAACGAGGTCGGTGGTCAGAGCAGCGGACTGATCCGCCGCGACCACATGCTCGGGAGCGTCATCAGCGACGTCGTCGATGATCTCGACACCCTGAGCACGGATCTCGGTGATCGTGTCCTCGACCCACGTGTCACCGAGCAGCTCGGGAGTGTGCAGCAGCTGCAGCTCGGAGAGCAGCACGAAGCCTCGCTCAGCTGAGCGTTCGAGAAGCTCCTCGACAGCGAGCTCTGCAGTTGGAAGGTCGGTCGGGTTCACCTTGCCTCCTCACGGATCGGGGTGAAGCTTGGGGGCCGGAAACCCGGCGCGGATGCGAGCGCCGCACCTGGCGGGCTCATGGGTAGGACGTTCGGTGATATAGCAAAGTTGCGTGGTCACCGATCGGCCGCTCGGCGGGCTCCCGGCGGTCTCGGGTCGGATAGCGTCGCACGTCTGGTTCGGTGCCGTCACCTATCTGGTGCCGTCGAACGGCCGCTTCCTTGCCACTCCGACCGGTCGGCGGTGGTCGTTCGGCCAGGCGCGTACCGGGCAGAACGGGCTATACCCGTCCAACGACGCCCTCGCTACCTCTAACGAACTCATCGACCACAAGCGTCCCTGGCGCGACAGAACGTGCGGTGAGCGCTCGCCTTGTTCACTTCCTCGGGTGGACACGGCCCTGGTGGCACCGATGGCCCTCCTCGATGAGCCGTCGGGCGTGCTCGTCCTCGCGCCCGGGGAGGAGACGTCCGTCGGCACTCACCACGCGCCACCATGGCAGCCCATCGCTAGCCGCAAGCGCGCGGCCGACCGCCCTGGCGGCTCCCGGTCGCCCAGCCTCGGCCGCGACCTCGCCGTAGGTCAACACCTCCCCTGGCTGCGTGGCTGCTACGACGGCAGCAACCTGGCGCGCGAACGGGGTCACGTACGGGGCGGAGCCGTGGTTGCGTCACGCGGCAAGCTCACCGTGTGATCGGGCTCGGGTCTGGCCGCGTGTTCCTCGGCGACGGACGCCGCACGCTTCGGGTAAGGGATGCGTGGGTGGTAGACGCCGACCAGCGATTCGACGATCTGATCGCGAGCGACCTTGAGGTCGTGGAAGGTCATGGCCGACTCCGCGAACTGCCCGTCAGCGATCCGTTCGTCGAGCAGTCGGTCGACGGTCTCCTCGATCTCCTCGCGCGGGAGGTTGCCGCGCGACAGGGCCATGGACCGTGTGGTCGCTTCGCAGCAGTCGGCGAACATCAAGATGGCCGCCTCCTTCGCCGCGGGCTTGTGACCCTTGTAGCGGTAGACCTGTTCGTCGACCGCGTCAGGATCACCGCCCGCCTGCGCGATGGCCCGCTCGTAGAAGTAGCTGACGACCATCGTGCCGTGATGGCTGCCGATACAGGCCACGACCTCGGGGGGCAGCTTGTACTCCCGGGCCATCTCCACCCCGTCGGTGACGTGGTTCTGGATGATGATGGCCGAGATCTCGGGGTCGAGATCGTCGTGGGGGTTCGCGATGCCCTGCTGGTTCTCGATGAAGTAGTGGGGCTGACGCACCTTGCCGATGTCGTGGTAGAGCGCAGCGACGCTACCGACCAGGGGGTCGGCTCCAACCGCCCGGCAGGCGCGCTCGGTCAACGAGGCAACCATCACCGAGTGGTTGTAGGTCCCGAGCGCCTTCTCCTCGAGCTCGCGGAGCAAGGGGTGGTTGCGGTCGGCGAGGTCGAGAAGGGCGGTCACCGTCGGAAGGCGGAACAGGTTCTCCAGGAACGGCATGGCGCCCTGGACGGCGATCGCGGTGACGACACCGTTGATCGCGCCAGCGGCGATCGCGATGAACAACTCATCGCGTGGCCCGAACACCAGGACGATGATCGCGGCAAGGGCCGGGAACGACAGTCCGGCTCGGAGCGTGGCCGACCGCAGGTCCGACCGCGAAGCGATCTTGGTCGTCAACGGCACGCTGGTCAGCACGGTCGCGGCGGCGAACAGCGCGACCGGAGGAGAGCCGGGGATCACCAGGAGCACGATGACCGAGGCCGGAAGCATGGTCGCGATGCCGACGACGGGATGGATCAACAACGCCGTGAGCATGCCCAGCGCTGCAGCGGGAACGACGTAGGCCCACGCCGACGATGTCGCATCCGTCAACACGGTGGTCGCCGTGACCAACCCCGCATACGCGGTCACCAAGAGCGACAACAACACGAGCTTCTTGCCACTGACCCACACCCAGGGCTGCATCCGGCTCAGGTAGATCGCGCCGATCACCACGACCAGCAGCATGGCCAGGGCGGTCCGGAGCAACAGCCGTAGCGGCGACGTGCCTGACAGCCCGAGGCGCTCGATCGCCTGCAACTGCAGTGGCCCGACGATCTCGTTCTCTCGGACGATCGCTTCACCCGCACGCCAGGTCTCAGCAACCTCGTCGACCGCGTCCGCCGCGCGTTGACGCTCGAGCGAGGTCAGCTCAGGATCGACCACGACCGTCGGTTGCATCTTCGCTTCGAGGACCGGGCGCGCGATCGTGTCCGAGGTGTCCCGCGGGAAGGAACGCAGCGCCAGCTCGGTCGGCAGCGTGTCGGCGAGCATCTCGTCGAGCTCTTCCTCGCTGACCCGCTGACGAGCGAGCTCCTGCGCCACCGCGATCGTCTCGCGCTCGATCGCCTCCAACTCGGAGTTCGAGAGCCCGACCAGCCGCTCGATCACGCCCGAGCTCAACTGCTCCTGTTCGACGGAGAGATCATCGATCTGCTGGCTCCGGGACGGCGTCCGGAGGGCGTCGTCCTCTCCTGCGGTGACCGGTTGCCGCACGCTACGAGCGTCCTCGAACACCTCGCGGACCGCGCCGACGATCTGCGCCTGGGCATCGCGGTCGAACGCCAGGACCGGCTCGACCGACTCCGCGGCCACCCGGCGTGCGTTCTCGGTGGCGTCCGGATCGACCTCACGTACGTCACGATCCGCGACCAGGTCGTTCGGAGCCGGCTCGCCCTCGCGCACCGCCTGGTCGTCCAGCGCGGTGCTCGCCAACACCGCCAGGGGCACCAGCAGGACCACGATCAGCCCCGCCAACAACCGCTGGAGGACGATCTGCCGGGTGGAACGGTTGTCGCTCACGAGCCGGGCAACCTCCATCGGGGCGGCAGGCGGCAAGGTATGCGAGGACCGCATCACCGTGACGTCCGGTTCACGACAACCATGGTACGGCCACGGCGGCGGCCACGCCCCCGCGTCGAGGAGGCTGGCTCGGCATCGCTACGCTTCCCCAGACCCCAGGTGAGGAGCCCAACGGGGTCTACCGGGAGGATCGTGTGCCCTTGACCATGACCCCGTCGCCCTGGGTCGAGCTCTCACGTGAGGATTGGGCCGCGCGTCGCTCGTCGACACCGCTGTCGCTCACCGAGGAGGATCTCGCCCACCTCCGCGGCCTCAACGAGGACATCTCGCTCGAGGAGGTCGCCGAGATCTACCTCCCCCTGTCGCGGCTGCTGAACCTGTACGTCGCGGCCACCCAGGAACTGCACCGGGCGACGGGAACCTTCCTGGGTTCGGAGACGGCCAAGGTTCCCTACGTGATCGGGATCGCGGGTTCGGTCGCCGTCGGCAAGTCGACCACCTCGAGGATCCTGCAGGCGCTGCTATCACGCTGGCCGGATCACCCGGAGGTCTCCCTGGTCACCACCGACGGGTTCCTGTTCCCCAACGCCGAACTCGAACGCCGTGGGCTCATGGAACGCAAGGGTTTCCCCGAGTCCTACGACGTCGCGAACCTGGTCCGCTTCATCGGTGAGGTCAAGTCCGGCGAAGCCGAGGTGGTCGCTCCGGTCTACTCGCACCTCACCTACGACATCGTCCCGGGCGAGCAGACCGTGGTCAGGCAGCCCGACGTGCTGATCCTCGAGGGGCTCAACGTCCTGCAGTCTGGAGGGAGCACCTCGGACCGGCGGGTGTTCGTTTCCGATTTCTTCGACTTCTCCATCTACGTCGACGCCGCCGAGGAGGACGTCCTGCGGTGGTACGTCGAACGTTTCCGCACCCTGCGCTCGACGGCGTTCTCCGACCCGCGGTCGTACTTCCACCGTTACGCCTCCCTCGCTGACGATGAGGCGGATCGGGTCGCCACCGACATCTGGCAGCGCATCAACGGACGCAACCTCGAGCGCAACATCCTGCCGACCCGTTCACGCGCGGACCTGATCCTCCACAAGGGCCCGGACCACGGCGTCACCTCGGTCCACCTGCGCAAGATCTAGGGCGAGACCGGACCGGCGGGGCAGCGACCCGCAGCATCCCTGCGCCGGCACCGTCACCGCGGGATGACGTCCGCGGGACCGGTTCCAACCGGATGCCAGCTGGCCAGGACCGAACGGATCGCGGTCACCACCGCCAGAGGCTGGTCGAGCAGGAGGTGGTGGCGGGCCTCGGGGACCTCGACGAAGGGCACGCCAGCCACGGCAGCGGGAGATCCGGCCAGCAGTTCGGCCATGTACGAGCGCACCTCGTCATCGACGATGTCGGACCGCTCGCCGTTGACGATGGCGATGCGGCAGGAGGCCGCCGCCAGAGCGTCGGCGTACTCGCTCGGCGACGCCGGCCCTTGCCGACGGGCGAACAGCAAGGGATCGAACTTCCAGGTCCAACCACCGTCCACCTCGCGCAGGCTGTGTTCGGCGATGTAGCGAACGAGCCAGGTGTTCTCGCAGGGCTGCGGTGGAACCAGGTGGAAGTGCTCCATGGCCGTTGCCAGGTCGGGATAGGTCTTGGGGGTCCGGAACATGCGTCCACCCCTACCTTCGTCCGACTCGGGGTCCGGCCTCCGGATCGGGGCATCCAGGACGATCGCACCGCGCAGATCGGCACCGTGCGTCGCCGCCGTGACGATCGTGACGAAGCCCCCCATCGAGTGGCCGACGACCACGGGCGGCTCACCGTTGGTGGCGTCCCGGGCCACAGCAAGGATCTCCTCAGCCCACCTCTCGGCGCGGTAGATCTCCCGGTGTCCGCTCTCGCCGTGACCCGTGAGGTCGATGGCCACCACGCGATGATGCGCCGCGAGCGCGGGAGCGATCGCGGTCCACCAGCGAGCGTGCGCCGCGCCGCCATGCACGAGCACCATCGGCGGAGCTTCTACATCGCCCCAGGCGATCCAGGCGTTGTGTGTGCCGTCGACGACGGTGCGACCGTGCTCGGGCTCGACCGCGAGCATGCGGTCGAACCACTCCGGCGGCTGTTCGTCCATGCGGGCACCTCTGCGGTCGGTCGCGCTCGGTGACGGTTGCACACGGTGCCCGAGCGTAGTCCGCACGGAACGGGGAGCCTGCCAGCCGGACGTCACGGTCGGTCAACCGAACGCTGTAGCGTAACGGCGCCGGGTGCCCCTACCCGGCGCCGTGGACAGCGTCCGCGGCGTTCGCCGCAGGAGTTGTGCCCTGACCGCCTCGCCTACGACCGCGACCCGCTTCGGACCAGCAGACATCGCTCTGCTGCTGGTCCTGGCCTCCATGTGGGGGCTGTCGTTCCTGTTCATCGAGGTGGCGCTGCCCGTCGTCGCTCCGCTCTGGATCGTGGCAACGCGAGTGACGATCGGTGCGGCGGTCCTGCTCCTGATCGTGGCGATCCGCCGTGTTGCCCTGGCGAGGGACCTTCGGATGTGGGGCCACCTCGCCCTGCTCGGGGTGATGAACAACGCCGTCCCGTGGACCGCGGTGGCGTACGCCCAACGTTCGTTGCCTTCGGGTCTGACCGCCCTGCTGATGGCCATGGTCCCGATGAGCACACTGATCGTCTCGGTGATCGTCGGCCTGGAGCGGATCACGCCCCTGCGCCTGATCGGCCTGTTGGTGTCGCTCAGTGGCGTCGCGCTGATCGTGGTCGGCGACGTCGACGACCTCGGACGCCTGCTGGCCGTCTCCGTGGTGCTCAGCGCAACGGTGCTCTACGCCTCCGGCACCGTCTACGCGAAACGCAAGGTGTCGGGGGAACTGTCACCGCTAGCCCTGGCGACGGGCCAGGTGCTCTCGACCGCGGTGTTGCTGATCCCGGTCGCGCTGCTGCTCGAACCCCTGCCCGACCTCGGCGAGTTGACCCCGACGATCGTGGGGTCGCTCTCCGCCCTCGGAGCCCTGGGGACCGGGATCGCCTTCCTGGTCTTCTACTCGCTGATCGAACGCGTTGGAGCGACCAACGCCACCATGGTCACCTACCTGGTCCCCGTGGTGGCCGTGATCGCCGGTGTCGTGATCCTCAACGAACGGCTCAGCCCCGCCGCACTCGTCGGCGGCGGAGTCGTCGTGCTCGGGATCTACCTGACACAGCGCGCCCTACCGAAGACGCCTGCCGAAGCCTTCGAGCGGGCCCACCGCTGAGTCGCACGACGCACCCGGCCGGACCGATGGCATAGCTCCAGGTCGCGACCTCGGCAGCATCAGCCATAGGCTCGCCCCAACCCCATCGGCCAGGAACGTCGAGGTAGCCGTGTCCGACCTCCCCGTGCTCCGCCGACTCCAGCGCCTGTGGGTGGTGTTCGTCGTCGTGGTCGTTTGCATCCTCGCCGCCCTCCCGCTGATCGACGTCGAGCCGTCAGAACTGCCCCTGGCGTTGTCGGCGACGCTGGCGGCCGCAGGCGGTGTGGGAGCGTTCATCGCCATCGTTGCGATCGACCTGACCTTCGCTGCGTCGCCGCCGTCCGATGACCTGCGCGCGTTGCAGGAGTACGAGGCGAGGAAGACCTTGGCGTTCGCGGTTGCGCAGGCTCCTGCCGTGCTCGGCTTCGCGCTCACGTTCGCGTTCGGCCAGCTGTCGCCAGCCGCGATCGGTGGCGTCTCGGCTGCGGCTTGCCTGATCCGAGCGAGACCGAGCCTGGGTGGTCTCCAGAGGCTGGAGGCAGCCTGGTCGAGAACCGGTCAGGACGTCTCCGCGCTACGCGCCGCCGAGCGGGGGCGGGATAGGACCCAACCACAAGGGACCTCGACTCCGGATACCAAGGTGCACGACGGCCGACCCGGCGGCGACAACGCCGAGACCGACGAGGCCGACACGGAAACCGACGACCACCGCTGATCATCCATGGCTCGACGAGGAGCTCACCTGTGGCAACCCCCTACGACGCCGTCCTGCTGGTGTCCTTCGGCGGACCGGAAGCCCCCGAACACGTCCTGCCCTTCATGGAGAACGTCACTCGTGGCCGCAACATCCCCCGGGAACGGCTGGAGGAGGTCAGCCAGCACTACTACCTGTTCGACGGTCGCTCCCCGATCAACGACCAGAACCGCGCGCTGAAGGCCGCACTCGAGGAGCTTCTCGCGGAGCGTGGGCCTGATCTCCCCGTCTACTTCGGCAACCGCAACTGGGACCCGCTGCTGCCTGACACGCTCCGCCAGATGCGTGACGACGGCATCGAACGAGCGCTCTGCTTCGTCACCTCGGCGTACTCGTCGTACTCGGGTTGCCGCCAGTATCGCGAGGACCTCGCTGCTGCCCGTGCTGAGGTCGGCGAGGGCGCTCCGGAACTCGACAAGATGCGCGTCTACTACAACCACCCGGGGTTCGTGGAGCCGCAGGTGGACCTCATCGCCGAGGCGCTCGAGAACCTGCCTGAGCAGCACCGCGCGGATGCCCGGATCGTGTTCACGACCCACTCGATCCCACTGACCATGTCTCGCCACTGCGACTACGAGGCCCAGCACTACGAGACCTGCCGTCTCGTGATGGAACGCCTCCCCGACCGTGAGTGGGACCTGGTCTTCAACTCGCGCTCCGGGCCCGAACACGTCCCGTGGCTGGTCCCCGACGTCAACGACCACCTCGAGGTACTCGCCGAGGAGGGCGTCCCCGCGGTCGTGATCGTCCCGGTGGGGTTCATCAGTGACCACATGGAGGTCATCTACGACCTCGACGTCGAGGCGGTGCAGACGGCCGAGAGGTTGGGGCTGCCCATGGCCCGTGCCGGCACCGTCGGTGTGGATCCGCGCTTCGTCGCGATGATCCGCGACCTGTTGCTGGAGCGGCTGGAGGACGCGCCGGCCCTGGCGCTTGGCACCCGGGGCCCCAACCACGACGCTTGCCCGACCGATTGCTGCTTCACCCCCGGCCAGCAACCCCGGGAGGTCGTCGCAGCGGCGGAGGGCGCGAAGCGGCCGTAGCCGAACGACGGACGACGATCAGACGGCCAGGTGACCCTGGCTGTGGCACGCGCCTCCTCGTACGATCGGTACCGGTTCGTTACACCCAGCGACCAGGAGGCTCCCGATGGCTCAGCACGTAGGTTCTCGCGAACGTCGCGGTGCAGCGGCGGTCGAGGCCGCGATCGAGGAGTTCGAACTGCGTACCCGAGTGGACGAGCCTGACGGCTCGGTCGCCGAGCCCGGCAGCTACGACCTGGGGTGGGCAGCCGGCCGTATCGATGCCGCCCGACGGGCTGCGGACGCCGACGTCATCACCTCCGATGAGGCACTGGAGTGGTTGGCGAGCGAGGTCGGCCGCGAGCTGCCGGACGAGGGACTCGAGGACGAGCACGACCGTTGAGGCTTCGGCCGACGCGCTAGCTTGGGCACCATGGAGATCCTCTTACTACGTCATGCCCAGCCCGAGTGGAACCGCGACGGTCTGTCGCAGGTCGATCCCGGCCTGACCGAGAAGGGGCGCCGTCAGGCGGCGCTCGCCGCCGAACGTCTGGCGGATGAACGGTTCGATGAACTGCTCGTCTCGACGGCCACCCGTTCGCAGGAGACCGCGGTCCCGGTGCGCGAACAGCATCCGGAGACGCCGACCCGGGATCGCGCCTGGCTCCACGAGATCCGCATGCCGGGCTCGTGGGAAGGGACCCCGGCCGAGGAGGTCGAGCGAGCGTTCGCCGAAGCCCGGGACCGTCCTCGTGAGGTCTGGTGGGAAGGGATGCCAGGAGGCGAGAGCTTCCGGGACTTCCACGCGCGGGTCACGATCGGCCTCGAGGCCGAACTCGCGGAGTCCGGGGTCACCTACGACCCCGAGCTCGGCCTGTGGAACGTCCCACGTGACGCGCCCCGCCTGCTGATGGTCGCGCATGCCGGCACCAACTCGGTGGTGTTGGGCAGGTTGTTGGGCCTGCAGCCTCAGCCGTGGGAGTGGGAGCGCTTCGCGTCGAACCACGCCTCCTTGACGGTGCTGCGTTCAGCTCCGATCGGTGGCGCGCACATCTTCAGCCTGCAATCCTTCAGCGACGTCTCGTACTTCCCCCCGGAGCTGGTAACGGCCTAGGTCCGACCTTCGGCTGCCCACAGCGGGTTCTGGGGCCGACCAACCCCTTCAGGCACTCCTTGGGCTCAAGCGGGGGCAACGGCCGAGGGCCGGTTGGACGGTTGCCCTACTCTCGCCGGAGGGGATGACGTGCGAGACTCCGCGCCTGCGGGCCTTCTTCGTTCCGGTCGACCTCGCCCCGCTGTCCCTCATGGAGTTGTGATGTCCACCCCCGTCGAAGAGACCTGGGGTCCGCCGGTCGAGCGGCGGACTAGGAAGCGTCTCTGGACCAAGATCCTGGTCATCTTGGTCGTGCTCCTCCTGCTCGCGGCGATCATCTTCCCCTGGTGGGCGTCGAACCAGATGGCCCGGGTCGAGGTCACCAACCTGGCCGACCGCTCGGGCGGCCCGCTCCATGTACTCGTCGCGGGGTCGGACAGCCGGGAGGAGATGACCCCCGAGGAACAGGCGGAGCTCGGCACGGGCAGCACCGAGGGTGAACGCACCGACACGATCTTCGTCATGACGATCGAGGGCGGCGAGGTGGCGTTGCTGTCCTTCCCTCGCGACCTGTGGGTCGAGCGCTGCGATGGGTCGATGGGACGCATCAACGCCGCGACCGCGATCGACGGCCCAGGCTGCCTGGTACAGACCGTTCGGGACGTCTCCGGCATCGACGTCCACCACTACGTCGAGGTGACCTTCTCCGGCTTCCGCGACGTGGTTGACGCGGTCGGTGGCGTGGAACTCTGCCTCGAGGAGCCGATAAGCGATCGCGACGCACACATCGACCTCCCCGCCGGCTGTCAGGTGTTGGACGGGGCCGATGCCCTGGGCTACGTCCGGGTACGCAAGATCGACAACGACCTCATGCGCATCCGACGTCAGCAGGAGTTCGTCCAAGCCCTGGCCCGGGAGGTGGTCTCGGCCGGGACGCTGACCAACCCCTTCCGGTTGGCCTCGCTCGTCCAGGACACCGGGGACGCGGTCCGTGTCGACCAGGCGATGGGACCGATCTCGATGGGCAGGCTCGCCTGGGGAGGCCGGGGGCTGGCGTCCGGGAGGATGGTGACCCACACGGTCCCGGTCGACCCTCGCGTCACCTCGGGTGGCGCGTACGTCCTGGAGATGCGTGTCGGCGAGGCTGAACAACTGTTCGCGGCCTTCCGCAGCGGCGCCATCCTCGATGAGGCCACCGGCGATGATCCGGACGCACTCGACCCCGCAGACGTCCAGGTCGCGGTGCTCAACGGTGCCGGTGTCGCGGGCCTGGCCGGTAGCGTGAGCGATCAGCTGTCCGAGCGTGGCTTCGACGTCGTCGAGGTGGGCAACACCTCGTCGCGCGACGCCACGGTGATCCAGCACCCTCCCGGCGAACGCGAGGCGGCCCAACTGGTCGCCGACCAGGCTCCGGGTGCCGCGACCTTGGAGGAGAGCAGCGACGTCACGGTCGTGACGGTGCTGCTCGGCACCGATGCAGGAGGCTGACGTGACAACCCTCACCGTCCTGATGGTCTGTCTCGGCAACATCTGTCGCTCCCCCACCGCCGAGGCCGCGCTGGTCGAGGCCGCCACCGAAGCGGGACTCGACCTGCAGGTCCGATCGGCCGGCACCGGTGGTTGGCACGTCGGTGCACCACCGGACCCGCGGATGACCGACGCCGCTGCTCAGGTCGGGCTCCACCTCGATGGCGAGGCAGCACAGGTCGACGCGTCCTCCCTGGAGCAGGCCGACATCGTGTTCGCGATGGACCGGAGCAACCTGCGGGATCTGCAGCGCCTGGCAGCTGCCCACGACGTCTCCACGCCCATCCAGCTGTTCCGGGACTTCGACCCGCAGCCGGGAGACGGCGAGGTCCCCGACCCCTACTACGGCGGCCCCGATGGCTTCGCCGAGGTGGTCGCGATCTGTCGTCGTACGGCCCTCGAGGTGGTCCGCCGGATCGTCGATGGCGAACTCGGTGATGGCACCGCAGTCACCGCCTCCCATGATGACGTCGACCGTCCCTCCTGACCCGACGACGCATGTCCCTGCCACCGCTGCCCGATGGCCTCGGCGAGGTCCGGTCCGCCGCGCCGATGCTCGGCGGCGACGTCGCCGAGGTCTGGGACGTCCACCTGGCGGATGGCCGGCGGGCGGTCGCCAAACGTTGCCCGACGGATGCGACCCTGGAGGCCGAAGGACTCGACGCCCTGCGCGAGGCCGGCGCCCCAACCCCGAAGGTGCTGGGTGTCGACGCCGACGTGCTGGTGCTCGAGCACGTCGGTGGTCCCGGCGATCTCCAAGCGCTCGGCAACGCCCTGGCGACCGTTCATCGCCAGCTTGGCCCTGGCTTCGGGTGGCATCGCAACAACGTGATCGGCCCACTCCCGCAAGCCAACCCCTGGGGCGACGACTGGCCGAGGTTCTACATCGACCACCGGCTGACGCCCTACCTCGAGATCCTGCCTGCCGACCTGGCCACCCGCCTGGACGCCGCGTGCCGTGGTCCACTCCCCGAACTGCTCGACCACGACGTTCGACCGAGCCTGGTCCACGGCGACCTGTGGAGCGGCAACATCGTCGATGACCGGTGGCTGATCGACCCCGCCGTGCACCACGCCGACCGCGAACTCGACCTGGCGATGCTCGCACTGTTCGGCGGCATCCCGCAGCGGTTGCTGGACGGATACGAGCAGGTCTGGCCCCTCGACGCCGGCTGGCAGCGCCGACGTCCTGCCCTGCAGCTCTACCACCTGTTGGTGCACGTCCGGCTGTTCGGCTCGGGCTACCTCGGCGCGGTTGCCAGCCGCCTGGACGAGCTCGGCTGGTGACCCAGCTTCACCTCGGGCGGGTATCCCGCTGGCGGGTAGTTCAGCGGCCTGAACGACGCCGGGGTGTGCCGCGAAGCGCCACCGCTGACGTCGGGTCCTCCGGCCAGGCATGTTTCGGGTAGCGGCCACGCAGCTCGGCCCGCACCTGCGGGTAGCTGCGTTCCCAGAAGCCGGCGAGGTCGTCGGTCACCTGGACCGGTCGTCGAGCCGGGGACAGCAGGTGCAGGCGCAGCGGCACCTCGCCGTCCAGCACCGCCGGGGTCCGGGTCGAGCCGAACAGCTCCTGCACCCGCACGGGGAGGACCGGGCCGTCCTCGGTGTAGTCGATCCGCAGCCGAGATCCGGATGCCACCTGCACGTGTGTCGGCGCCTGACGGTCGAGCTCGCTTCGCTGCCGACGGGTCAACTGAGCGCTGAGCACCGCACTGACCGTCACCGCTCGCAGGTCGCTCCGACGCCGGGCCGAGAGCAGGAACGGGCCGACGATCTCCTCCAGATGCTCGCGCAGCGCCTCGTCGGTCCAATCGGGCCACACGTCCCCACGGTGCTCGCGCAGGAACCGGACACGGGCGAGCAGCGTGGTCGCGTCGTCGTCCCACCGCAGCAGACCCAAGCCCTCCTGCCGCAGGCCTTCGAGCAGAGCCGGGAAGCGACGCGCCGGGGTGTCGTCGGCCAAGGGCCCCGTGCCGACCACCAACGCGCCCAGGGTCTCACGCTGTTCTGCGCGCACGTCCCCGTCGCGCCACGCCACCTCCTCAGCGACATCGAGGTGGTCGGCGAGCGCCCTGCGAAGTTCATCGAGGGTGAGTGCTGCGGCGAGGTGGACGCGAGCCTCCTCGGCACCACGGTCGAGGTGGGCAACGGCCAGCCAGGGCGCGTCGGCGAGCACATCGCCGTCGGGGACGGTGGCCCCGCGGCCCGAGGCCAACAGGAACCGGCCCCGCTGACCGTCACGCAGGCCGGCCACCCGGTCCGGCCAGGCCTGGGCCACCAACACGCCAGCCCGTTCCGGGTCGTCGCCAACCGTCAACCCGCCACCACCCCGCGAACGTCCGCCATCGGAGCCGGGAGGCTCCAGCTGGGGCAACCGCTCCGCTCGTTGCTGGAGACGCGCAGCCTGCTTACGCAGCCGCCCGACAGCCCCACGCTGCACCCGTACCCCCGCAGGTGGTCGTTCGCCTCGCAGGACCCGGACGCGGGCCGACAGGTCGCTCGATGGGTGGTCACGGTCGAGGATGAAGGGGTCGCGATCGCCGAGGATCGCGGCCAACTCGCAGGCGAGCTTCAGGCCGCCCTGGTCGCGGCCCCGGAGCACCAACTGGGCCAGGCGCGGCGCCAACGGCAGGTCGGCCAGCCGACGTCCATGGGACGTGATGCGCCCGTCCCCGTCGATCGCGCCGAGGTCGGCGAGCGTGGCGAGGGCACGCTCCCAGCTTGGTGCCGGCGGCGGATCGAGGAGCGCGAGTTCGTCCAGGTCGGCGCCCCAGCTGGCGACCTGCAGTGCCGCCCCGGTCAGGTCGTCGGTCAGGATCGCAGGACGGGGGTGGGCGTCCCGTGCGAGATGCTCGCGTTCCGGCCACAGTCGGAGGCATCGCCCTGGGGCGGTGCGGCCGGCTCGGCCGGCACGTTGCTCCGCGGATGCCCGTGACGCCGGAACGGTGACCAGTCCGGTCATCCCCGTGGCCGCGTCGAACCTCGGCTCCCTCGACCAGCCGGCATCGACCACCCCACGGATGCCATCGATCGTGAGGCTGGTCTCGGCAACGTCGGTCGCGAGAACCACCTTGCGACGACCGTCAGGCGCGGGTTGCAACGCACGGTCCTGCTCCTCCCCCGGCAACGAGCCATGCAGGGCCAGAACCGATGGGGAGTCTGGCAACGGTGCGTCCTGGAGGTGGCGTTGCGCCGCGCGTATCTCGCCCGCTCCGGGAAGGAACACCAGCACGTCCCCGCCGTCGATCAGATCGGTGAGTGCGCGGCGGACCGCAGCGGGAAGACCCGATCGATGGTCGGGGCCGGCGCGATGCTCGACGGCGACCGGGAAGCTGCGGCCGGCGGTCCGGATCAGCGGCGCGTCACCGAGCAGGGCGGCCACCCGGGGTCCTTCGATCGTGGCCGACATCACCAGGAGGCGCAGGTCCTCACGCAGCGCCCCACGGGTCTCCATCGCGAACGCCAGAGCGAGATCCGCCTCCAACGATCGTTCGTGGAACTCGTCGAACACCAACAGCCCGACCCCGGTCAGCGCCGGGTCCTGCTGTAGGCGCCGGAGCACGACCCCTTCGGTGACCACCTCGATGCGTGTCGACGCCGAGGTTCGACGTTCGTCGCGGGTCGTGAGCCCGACGGTGCGTCCGACCGGCTCACCGAGCTGCTGCGCGAGCCTGCGGGCCGCCGCACGAGCCGCGATGCGACGAGGTTGGAGCAACACGATCCGCCGCTGCCGGTCGGCAAGGTGCAACTCGAGCGGGACCCGGGTCGTCTTGCCGGCGCCAGGCTCAGCCTCCAGTACGGCCACGCCACGCAGGTCCAGAGCCGAGGCCACCTCGCCCAGCACGGCATCGACGGGCAGGGGCTCGCGTGTGGGTGGCGTCGCAGCGGGAGGAGACATCGGTCGGCACGGTAGCTCTGGTGCGAGCGCTCGGTCGCCGCTCGCTCGCGTCTCAGGGTGCCCACAAGGCCGCTACGGTTCGAGCCAACGCGTGGGAGGTGTAGCCGTGGGCATCGTGCTCAAGATCCTGATCAACGCCGCGGCGTTGTATGCCGCCGTGTTCGTCCTCGAGGGGCTCGAGTTCACGGGCACCATCGTCGAGTTGTTGGTCATCGCCTTGTTCATGGGCATCGTCAACGCCGTCATCCGCCCGATCCTGAGGGCGCTGGCCTTCCCCGCGATCCTGCTGACGCTCGGACTGTTCCTGATCGTGATCAACGCCGTCGTGCTGTGGCTCGTCTTCGAGATCGCGGGCGCCGTCGGCATCGGCATCACGTCGGAAGGCTTCGGGTGGACCCTCGCGGCAGCGATCGTCGTGTCGCTGGTCGCCTGGGGCCTGGAAACCCTGACAGGGAAACGCTGATATGTCTGACACCGACCCCCAGCTCACCGGCGAGACCATCGAGTTGCTCCAGGCGTTGATCCGCAACGCCTGTGTCAACGATGGGACCGTCACGTCCGGCGAGGAGACGCGCAACTCGGACCTACTCGACGTTGCACTCGACGGGCTTCCCCTGGACCACTTCGAGCCGCTGCCCGGCCGCCGTTCGGTCCTGGCCACCGTGGAAGGCACGGACCCGACGGCCCCAACGATCCTGTTGATGGGCCACACCGACGTCGTGCCCGTGAGCCCGGACGACTGGCGCGAGGATCCCTTCGGCGGCGAACTGATCGATGGAGAAGTGTGGGGTCGCGGCGCGGTCGACATGCTCAACCTCACCGCGTCGATGGCCGTCGCGATCCGCGAACTCCACCGCCGACCCGAACCACCTCGATCGACCGTGAAGTTCCTCGGTGTCGCCGACGAGGAAGCCGGAGGCACCTGGGGCGCCGGGTGGATCACCGAGAACGAGTGGGACAAGGTCGCCTGCGACTACGTACTCACCGAGAGCGGAGGCATGCCCTTCGACACGGCGGACGGACGCAAGTTGGTCATGGCGACGGCCGAGAAGGGCATCGGCTGGCGCAAGCTGATCGTGCACGGCACACCGGGGCACGGGTCGATGCCCTACGGCTCGGACAACGCGCTGGTCACCGCCGCCGAGGTGGTACGACGCCTGTCGACCTACCTGCCCAAAGCCCGGATCGACGATCGGTGGCGGGCCTGGGTTCGGACGCTGCCGATCGAGGATCATCTCCGCGACGAACTCCTCGATCCCGACCGCATCGGCGCTGCGCTCACCAAGATCGATCCCAAGTACGCGCGCTACTGCCACGCGGTCACCCACACCACCTTCTCCCCCAACGTCGTGCGGGGTGGCAACAAGACCAACATCGTTCCCGATCGTGTCGAGATCGAGGTCGACATCCGCACCCTGCCGGGTGTCACCGAAGCCGATGTCGAACACATGCTGCGCGAAGCCCTTGGTCCTGAGCTGTCCGCTCGCGTGGACATCGAGGGGCTGGTGACCCGACGGGATGCCTCGGCGTCCTCGACCGATACGCCGATGTTCGACCTGCTCCGCCGCCGAGCGGAGGCGGCACATCCGGGAGCTGAGGTGATGCCGTGGACGATCGTCGGCGGCACCGATGCCGCGTTCTTCCGTGACCGAGGCGTGCCCTCGTACGGTGCCGGCCTGTTCAGCTCCAAGGTCTCCCTCCCCGACTTCCAGCTGCGGTTCCACGGCCACGACGAACGCATCGACGTCGAGTCGCTCGGCCTGTCGACCCAGCTGTGGCTGGATCTGGCCGACGGGATCTGATCCGCGATGGACGTCGGCATCTGGGGGTTGATCGCCGGCTCGGGTTGGGCCTCGGGCGTCAACCTCTACCTCGTCGCTGCCGTCCTCGGTGGTGCGGGCCGCCTGGGGCTGATGGACGTACCCGACGTCCTGATGCGCACGGACGTGCTGATCGCCGCCGTCGTGATGTTCCTGCTGGAGTTCGTCGCGGACAAGATCCCGCTGCTTGACTCCGCCTGGGATGCCGTCCACACCGCGATCCGGCCGCTCGGAGGCGCACTGATCGGGTATGCGCTCGGCGGAGAGAGCCCGGATGCCCAGCAACTGACCGGCGCGGCGGTCTCGGGCGGACTCGCGTTGGCGAGCCACCTCGCGAAGGCCACCGCCAGAGCCGCGATCAACGCCTCGCCAGAGCCGGTGAGCAACGTGGTCGCCAGTGTGACCGAAGACGGGTTGGTCCTGGGGGTGATCGCCATCGCGGTGATGGCGCCGGTGATCGCGATCGCCGTGGTCGGCGTGCTGCTGGTCGCGGGGACCGCGCTGGCCTTCGCGTTCGCCTCGCTCGCCAAGCGCGGCCGGAGGAGGTGGCGTGAACGCCAAGCCGCGCGACGAGGATCGCCCCCGAGCGAAGATCATCCCCAAGCTCGACGCTAGCCGCCAGGTCGTTCCTCGAGGTGGTCGGTCGCCAGGCCGCCGGACCGCAACGACCTCGTGGCGGTACGGTGATGGGTCGCCGGAGCGAGGGACCTCGATGCGCTTCCTGAACGGGCACCTGCCCCAACACGACCTGACCTACGAGGACGCGTTCCTCGTGCCCGACCGATCGGACGTCGCCTCCCGCTTGGATGTGGATCTCGCGTCCCCCGATGGCAGTGGCACCACCATCCCGTTGATCGCCGCGAACATGACGGCGGTCTCCGGACGGCGGATGGCCGAAACGATGGCGCGGCGTGGCGGGATGGCCGTGATCCCACAGGACATCCCGATCGACGTGGTCAGCGCCGTGATCGCCGACGTCAAGGCCCGCCACCCCCTCTTCGAGTCCCCCATCACGCTTGCCCAGGACGACACGGTTGGGCACGCACTGAACCTGCTCCCGAAGCGAGCCCACCGCGCGGCGATCGTGATCGAGAACGGCCGGCCCGTCGGCCTCGTGACGCCGCGCGACCTGCGCGAGGAGGACCGCTTCACCCAGATCGGCCGCGTCATGGTCCGTGAACTGGCCACCATCCCGGACACGGTCGACCCCCACACCGCCTTCGACCTCCTCGCTGAGGCACGCCATCGCCTGGCGCCGGTGGTCGACGACGACGGGCGGCTGGTCGGCCTCCTGACCCGCACCGGGGCTCTCCGTTCCACGCTGTACGACCCGGCGCTGGACGGCAAGGGACGTCTGCGGATCGCGGCGGCGATCGGCGTCGGCTCCGAGGCGGCGACCAGGGCCAAGCAACTGCTCGACGCCGAGGTGGACGTCCTCGTCCTGGACACCGCCCACGGCCACCAACAGCGGATGCTCGACGCGCTCGAGGCGGTACGTGGACTCGATCCGCAGGTCCCGGTCGTCGCCGGGAACGTGGTCACCCGCGACGGCGCCCGCGACCTGATCGAGGCCGGCGCGGACATCGTCAAGGTGGGCGTGGGCCCGGGCGCGATGTGCACCACCCGGATGATGACCGCCGTGGGACGGCCTCAGCTCTCCGCCGTGCTCGAGACCGTCGAGACCGCTCGGGAACGTGGCGCGCACGTGTGGGCCGACGGCGGTATCCGGCATCCCCGCGACGTTGCGCTGGCCCTGGCTGCAGGCGCCTCCAACGTGATGATCGGCTCCTGGTTCGCTGGGACCCACGAGTCCCCGAGCGACGTCGAACACGATGCTGATGGCCGGTCCTACAAGCTGTCCTTCGGGATGGCGTCGGCTCGGGCCGTCCAGCGCCGGACCGAGCACGAGGATGCGTTCTCGCAGGCACGCAAGGCCCTGTTCGAGGAGGGCATCTCCTCTGCTCGGCAGTACCTCGACCCCGACCGCCCCGGTGTCGAGGACCTCGTCGACACCATCACCGCCGGTGTGCGCAGTGCCTTCACCTACGCGGGGGCACGCACCCTGGAGGAGTTCGCTGACCGTGCGGTCATCGGCCTGCAAGGACGATCAGGCTACGAGGAGGGCCGCCCCCTCGACCGGGGCTGGTAGGCCGCTGGAGCCCGCGTAGGCGCCCCCAACGGCCGCAACGGGGTCGCAGGGACGCAAACGCGCACCTGCCCGACCCCACTTCCGGGCAAGGCCCCCCGACGGGGGATCAAGGAGCCTCGATGGCCTCGACCTCGAGCAGTTCGGAGTAGGCCTCGCCGCCGCCCCAGTCGATCCCGACCACCTCGCCGTCGACGACGCGGAACCGGCGCAGCGCCTGCCCGGTGATCGCATCCACCTCGACGACCCCGTCGTGGCGCGCCTCCATCCGGCGCTCGGCTACCTCACCGGTGCCCTCGTCGAGGCAACGCCAACTCGCCAGCCCTTCCCGCAGGACGAGCATGTAGGCGCTGCTCGGGTAGACGCCATCGGGGATCTCGTGCCAGGGGCCGCCGTCCTTGCAGGCACGCTGCGGGCGGCCACCGGCCAGCTCCACCCGGTAGCGGTTGTCGACCACCTCGCCGTCGATGACGAACCACGCCGCCGCGGTCAACCGGTTGGCCTGCTCGACCTCCACGACCTGCCCGGCTGGCCGGTCCCCGAGCCGGAAGTCGTAGCGACGGACCCAGCCGGCCGTGCGATCGGTCACGCGAAGATCCCCTCGATCCGCTCCTTGACGTCCGGGGTCAGCTTGGCCAGCGCATCGAGGGCGCCCATGTTGTCGTTGACCTGCTCCACCCGGGAAGCGCCGGTGATCACCGAGGAGACATCCGGGTTGGACGCGCACCACGCGATGGACAGCTGCGCCAGCGTGACCCCCAACTCGTCGGCGACGTCCTTGAGCTGCTGAACCTGTGTGTTCGCCTGCTCGTCGGTGAGCCGGTCGCGCAACCAGTCGAAGCCCTTGAGTGCGCCTCGGCTGTCGTCGGGAACCCCGTCGAGGTACTTGCCGGTCAACAAGCCGGAGGCCAGCGGCGAGAAGGTGGTCGTACCGAGGCCGATGTCCTCGTAAAGGCGGGCGTACTCGTCCTCCACCCGCTCACGACGGAAGAGGTTGTACTCCGGCTGCTCGACCACCGGCTTGTGCCAACCGTGGCGGTCGGCGACGTCCCAGGCGGCCCGGATCTCGTCCGCGGTCCACTCCGAGGTGCCCCAGTACAGCGCCTTGCCGCGATCGATCGCGTCCGACATGGCACGTACGGTCTCTTCGATCGGCGTATCGGGATCGGCGCGGTGGCAGTAGATGAGGTCGAGGTGCTCCAGCCCGAAGCGCTCCAACGATGCATCGATGGACTCGAGCAGGTACTTACGGTTCAGCGTGTTGCGGGTGTTGGGCCCGCCGTGCAGACCCCAGAAGAACTTGCTGGAGGCGAGGTAGCTGTGTCGGGGCCAGCCGAGGTTGCGGATCGTCTCACCCATGATCCGC
>SKNK01000242.1 GCA_007120565.1 Nitriliruptoraceae bacterium
CGTCAGGACGCGGAACACCTCGTCGAAGGTCGCCTTCTTGTCCGGGCAGAGGTTGAACACGCCGTTGGAGACGACCACGTCCGCCCACCCGTCCCCGACGGGGAGCTGTTCGGCGAAGCCCTCCCGGAACTCGACGTTGTCGGCGCCGATCAACTCCGCGTTGCGGCGCGCCTTGGCCAGCATCTCGTCGGTCATGTCGATACCGACGACCTGTCCGTTCTCGCCGACCTGGCCGGCGGCGACGAAGGTGTCGAAGCCGGCACCCGAGCCAACGTCGATGACCTTCTCGCCCCCCTCGAGCTGACGCAGGTGGAAGGGGTTGGCGATGCCGGCGAAGGACTCGACGGCGTGGTCGGGGAGCGGATCCACCCACGCGTCGGGATAGCCGAGGTGGCTGGCGAGGAAGCGTCCCGTGTGGAAGTGGTGCTCGGCGTCAGGAGCCAGCGCGACCTCGCGGTACTTGGCCTGGACCTCCTCCCTGAGCGCGTCGGGGTCGACCGGTACGGGCTCGACGTGTTCGGTGGTCATCGCTGCTCCTTGCATTGTCGTGCGGTCAGGCGCCTCCCTCGAAGCCGAGGTGAGGTGCGTCAGGGACGCCCTCACACTCCTGGCCTGACCCGCTCCCTGGGTCGGACGACCACAAGGATGGGGGATGATGCCGCGGTCGTCCAGTCCCAGATCGTGGACCCAGGACCGACGATGCGCGGCTCCTGGATCATGCGTAGGTCGTGCAGACCTGGCGCAGGTTGCGGTGGATCGGCTCGCTACCGGCCAGTTGCCGCGTTCTGGCCGCCCAAGCTTCGGTCTCGGGGCGTTCGTTGTTGCGCTTGGCCTCCTCCTCGGAGGAGAAGTCGACCTCGATCAGGTAGCGGCCGGGTGCTCGCTGGTCGGCGAGGACGCGGCATCCCTGGTAGCCGGGGGCAACGCCCTGCTGTTCGGCGTGCCAGGTAGCCAGGTGCTCGTGCACCGCCTTCTCGTCCTGGACGCCGTCGATCTCGATGATCTGTGTGAACGACATGCTCCCTCCCTCTCTCCGTAACGGGTCATCGCCGGGTGGCGACACCACGGACGCCAGCCGGCAGTCTTCCCCGGTCACTAAGGAGGACGAAGCTGAGGCCCGCGGCATTGCAGCGAGGCCTAGATCGGTGGCTGGCTCACGGCACGGCGTACTTCGGGCGGCGTACGCCCCGATAGCCGCCTGCCCGGCGGTCAGGTGGTCAGGCCAGCGGGTCGAGGCCGCAGGCTCGCAGGAGCACGACCGTCTCGGCCAGCGGCAACCCGATCACGTTGGTATCCGAGCCGTTGACCCGATCGACCAGGACGGCGCCGGCACCCTGCAGGGCGTACGCACCCGCCTTGTCCGCAGGTTCGCCGGTGGCGAGGTACCACGCCACCTCCCGTTCGGACAGCTCACGGAACGTGACCTCGGTCGTGACCAGATCGGTGAGTTCCCTGTCGCCGCGGCGGACGGCGATGCCCGTCATGACCTGGTGGGTGTGGCCGGACAGCTTCCGCAGCATCGCTGCTGCGTCATCGGTGTCGCGCGGCTTGCCGAGCGCCGTGCCGTGCAGGGCGACGATGGTGTCGGCGGCGAGGACCACCTCGCCCCGGGTGTCGCCGCCTTCCTCGGTCTCGCCGAGACTCGCGCTGACGGTGGCCTTCGCCCGGGCGAGCCGCAGGACCAGCTCAGCCGGATCCTCTCCAGGGATCGCGGTCTCGTCAACGTCAGCGGGACGGACCTGTGGGTGGATGCCGAGCCGCGCGAGCAGTTCGCGACGGCGTGGGCTCGCCGAGGCCAGCACCAGCTTCGTCGAGGCCTCAGCCACCGGAGATGACCGTCGCAGCCTCGGCGTCCAGCGGCGCGTCGTGCTGTCGTGAGTCCAGCCACCCGGTGGGTAGCGCGATCCGCTTCGGGCGCGTTGTGTGCCCGCGGGGCTGGCGACGCACGCCCTCGTCGAAGGGGACGCTGCGGTCGAGGCCGTCCAGCAGGTCGCCGAGCTCGTCCAGGGAGCCGACCTGGTTGAGTGAACGACGCAGCACCCCACCGACGGGGAACCCCTGCAGGTACCACGAGGTGTGCTTGCGCAGTTCACGGATCCCGGTGAACGCGCCGTAGGTCGCCACCAACAGCTCGGCGTGTTCGACCAGCAGATCGCACACCTGACCGAGGTTCGGCGGCGGGGCGATGGGCTCCCCGGCGAAGGCGGCTTGCAGGTCGCGGAACAGCCACGGTCGGCCGAGGCAGCCCCGTCCGACCACCACGCCGGCGCAGCCCGTCTCCTCGACCATGCGCAGTGCGTCGGACGCCTCCCAGATGTCACCGTTGCCGAGCACCGGAACCTCGACGTGCTCGACCAGTCGTGCGATCGTCGACCAGTCTGCCGGTGGCCCGTAGCGCTGTTCCGCGGTGCGGGCATGCAGCGCCACCGCCGCGACCCCTAGGTCCTGGGCGATACGTGCTGCCTCGAGGTAGGTGAGGTGGTCGTCGTCGATGCCCAGCCGCAGCTTCACGGTCACGGGGACATCGCCGGCGTGGCGGACCACCTCGGCGATGATGGCCGCGTACAGGTCGGTGCGCCAGGGGAGAGCAGCGCCGCCGCCGTGGCGGGTGACCTTGGGCGCGGGGCAGCCGAAGTTGAG
Source organism: Nitriliruptoraceae bacterium (assembly GCA_007120565.1). Taxonomy (GTDB): domain Bacteria; phylum Actinomycetota; class Nitriliruptoria; order Nitriliruptorales; family Nitriliruptoraceae; genus CSSed11-175R1. Next base: position 2,641 of record SKNK01000242.1, read on the forward strand.
GTCGAGGTGGTCGACCCGCTCCTGGCCGACGAGCAGTTCGGTCGCTCCGGCGGCGTCGCGTGGCTCGATGGCGTACAGCTGGATCGACCGCGGATCCTCGTCTGGAGCGAAGGACGCCTTCAACGTGGAGGTGGCATCACCCTCGATCAGCCCGCGGGCGCCGACCATCTCCGAGACGTACAGCCCGCCGCCGTAGCGTCGACACAGGGTGCGGAAGGGCGCGTTGGTGACACCGGCCATGGGTGCGAGCACGACGGGGGGCCACACCTTCAGGTCACCGAGGCGCAACGGGTCGACGGTCGACCGTGAGGCGACCGGCTCCGCAGTGGTGGCGGGGGAGGAGGACATAGCCCGCAACGGTACCTGGCCGAGGCCTCGGGCCCGGTGGAGGCGACGGTGTGGACACGAGCGAGTGAACGAACATATGTTCGATATGCTGCTCTGGCGCGGCACGATCCCGGGAGGACGCCCACGCGCGACGTCGAGGAGGCACGTGGTGACGCAGACGGTGGCGCAGCGGTTGCGATGGTCGACCGTGGAGGAGGAACGCGAGCTGGCCCTGCCGGGGACGGGCGGCGAGCGGATCACCCACCCCGAGTTCGCCGGCATCGAGTTCGTCCACGTCCGGGCCAAGAGCCTGCTCAACCACGTGCCCGCCGCGGCGGGATTGCCGTTCGAGTGGACGATCAACGTCTACCGCGGCTGCACCCATGCGTGTACCTACTGCTTCTCGCGGCCGACCCACGAGTACCTCGAACTCGATGCCGGTCGCGACTTCGAGTCGGTGATCGTCGTCAAGATCAACGCGGTCGAACGGCTCCGCGCGGAGCTGCGGGCGCCGAAGTGGCGTGGCGATCACGTCGCGCTCGGCACCAACACCGATCCCTACCAACGCTGCGAGGGCCGCTACCGGCTCACCCGCGGCGTCATCGAGACCCTCGCCGAGGCCGGCAACAGCTTCTCGGTCCTCACCAAGGGCACGCTGGTCACCCGCGACCTCGACATCTACGCCGAGGCAGCACGTCGTGGGGTCTGCCGAGGCGTCTCGATGTCGATCCCGACCCTCGACGAGCAGGTCTGGCGCGACACCGAACCCGGGACCCCGCACCCGCGGGCTCGTCTCGATGCGATCGCCCGGCTCAGCGAGGCGGGGGTCCCCACCGGGGTCATGGTCGCGCCGATCATCCCGGGGATGTCCGACGATCGCGAAGGGTTGGAGGCGGTCGTCTCGGGGGCGATCGAGGCCGGTGCCAGCTCGATCACCCCGATCGTGTTGCACCTGCGGCCGGGCGTCCGCGAGGTGTTCGAACCATCGCTCGCCGAGGTGCGCCCCGACCTGATCGAGCGCTACCAGCAGCTGTACCGAGGTAGCTACGCGCCGGAGGCGGAGCGTGAACGGATCAGCCGACTGGTGCGGGAGCTGGTCGCCAAGCACGGGGGTACCCGTCGGTCGCAGGTGAGCGCGCTCCGCGGAGAGCGCCGGCAACCCCCGGCGACGCCCGAACCAGCTGGTGAGCAGCTCCGGCTCCTCTGAACCGTGAGCCGGTCCCGTCCGTCGGATGAGCGGGGCGATCCGAGCTGGTGTGGTCCTGGCGTCGTCGGCGCGGCGCGGTGAGTGGTCACGGCGTGTGGGGGTACGTGTGGCAGACTGCCGTATGGTCGCTCTCGTCGGTACGGTCCTCGTGGTGCTGATCGGGTCCGGGTTGTGCTCGGGTACCGAGACCGCCCTGTTGTCGGTGCCGGGCGTTCGGGCCCGGCAACTCGCGGAGTCTGGCGGCAAGCGGGCGCGGGCGTTGCTCGCCATCAAGCAGCACATCGCCCGGCCGATCTCGGCGATCGTGGTGCTCAACAACGTCTTCAACATCGTTGGGAGCATCGCGGTCGGGACCGTGGCCACGGCGGTGTTCGGACCGCGCTGGGTCGGCGTCGTGTCAGGGGTCCTGACCTTCCTGGTGATCCTGTTCGCCGAGATCCTGCCCAAGACCCTCGGGGAGCGCTACGCCGAGCAGGTCTCGTTGTGGGTCGCGGTGCCGGTCCGGGGCATCACGACGTTGCTGACGCCCTTGGTCGTGCTCTTCGAGGTGCTGATGCGCCCGCTCACTCGTGGCGAACGGTCACCAACGACCAACGAGGAGGAGATCCGCCTGCTCGCTGACATCGGACGCAACGAGGGGATCATCGAGGACGACGAGGTGGAGATGATCAAGCGCGTCTTCCAGCTCAACGACCGAACGGCCCGCGACCTGATGACGCCCCGCACCATGGTGACGTGGCTCGACGCCAACCGTTCCATCGCGGACGCACGGGACGAGGTCCTCGCGTCGGAACACTCCCGCATCGTCATCGCCGATGGTGACCTGGACGATGCGATCGGGGTGGCCTTCAAACACGATCTGCTGGCTGCCCTGCTGGAGGACTCGAACGCCACGGTTGGTGACCACGTGAGACCGGTCGACGCCGTACCTTGGCTCATCCGAGCGGACGACCTGCTGCAGCGCTTCCGTCAGCATCGGGGCCACCTCGTGCTGGTCATCGACGAGTACGGCGGCACGATGGGCGTGGTCACGCTCGAGGACGTGGTGGAGGTCCTCACCGGTCCCATCGTCGATGAGACCGATCGCCGGCCCGACCTGCGGGGCTACGCGCGTGCTCGTGGCCGCGCCCGCGCCCATCGTTGGCTGTGACACGGGGTGGCTACGTGCGTCATCGATCGCCAACGCAGTGAGGGCCTTGTGGGAGCTGGTCGAGCACCCCCCAGGTGCGGTCCGGGCCGATGATGTGACGGGTCAGGTCCACGACGTACACACCGTCCTCGCGGATCCAGGAGAAGAACCGGTCAAGGCCCCGGGGGGCGGGGCCGCCGGTCCACTCACCCCAGGAGTTCCAGCGCGCCCCGTGGCAGGGGTCCTCGAACCACTGAGAGGTTGCACAGAACGGCGCTCTGCAGCCGAGGTGGGTGGAGATGGGCGAGAGGGCGATCAGCCCCGCGTCGGCGGCGAGGATGGGGTGGCCTTCCCCCTCCGGTCCGTACCGCTCGATCGCACTACCCGCCTCGGAGGTGTAGGAGGGGTCCCACCGGATGATCGCGATGCGGCCATCCGGGTCGCCGGGGACGCTCACGACGCCACCGTCGGCCAGCCGTCGGGTGAGCTCCTGTGCTTCGCCGATCTCTACCTCGGCGGTCGGCAGTCCTGCTTCATCAAGCGGCGCGCCGGTTCGGGGGCGCCGGTCACCGCCGCAGCCTCCACCCGAGCCGGGGCGATCGGAGGATCCTCGACGGCTGTGGACCTCGGGGGTGGCAGGTGCGCTCCGCATCGGCCGCAGAAGCGATCGATGGCAGCGATGGGTTGGTCACACTCGGGGCAACGCTCGCCGTTCCGGCCGGTCCGACCCTCCATGGCGTCCCCTCGGTGCTCACGACGTGTCGGTTGCCTCAACCACCTCGACCTCGAACCCGCTCGAGCGGGTTCTCGGGTCTGCCAAGCCGGTACCACGCCACCGTAGATGAGGATGGCGGGCAACCGTGCTGTGGTTCGGTAGCGGAGGTTCCCACCGGCCTTCCTGCTCGCCCCGTAGAGTCACGCTCGTGAACGCACCCAGCACCGATGCCGACGTCCGTGACCGCTACCCGGACGCGTTGCGTGCTGGGGCACTTCTGGTGGTCGTGCTCGGTCACTGGATCGCGACCCTGCCTCGGCTCGAGGACGGGCGCATGGTCTCCACCGAGCACCTGCTGTCGGTGTGGGACGCCGCCGGGATGCTCACCTGGGTGCTGCAGGTCGTGCCGCTGTTCGTGTTCGTGTCCGCGGCGGTTACCTCGTCCGGGGTCGGTCGCCGGATGGACATGGGGGAGAGTCAACTGCGGTGGTGGTCCGCCCGAGCGCTGGCGATGGCCCGCCCGACGGTGACCTACATGGCGGTGTTGGCCGTCATGGTGGTGATCGCCCACTTCTCCGGTGGCCGACTGCTCGGTCCGCTCGACCAGTCCCTGACCGTGCACCTGTGGTTCCTGCTGATGCTCTTGGCGGTCCAGGCCCTGCTGCCGTGGAGCGTGCGAGCAGATCGCCGGTTCGGCCTTGGCGCGGTCGGCATCCTGCTGGGTGCCGCGATCCTGGTCGATGTCGTCCGCGCATCGGTCACCAGCCTCGACGAGCTGCTTGGGTTGGGGACCCAGGTCACCTCGACCGGGGGCGGGATCGGGTGGCTCAACTACCTCGCCGTCTGGTTGATCCCCCAGCAGCTGGGCGTCGCGTGGAAGCAGGGGCGCATCGGCGGCACGTGGATGGGGGCCGGCTTCACGACCCTGGGCCTTGCATGGTTGGGCGGTGCCGTGGCATCGGGCTACCCCGTGGCGATGGTTGGGGGCGAACTGGACGGCTCCTCGAACGTGTTGCCGCCCACCTTGGCGCTGGTAGGCGTGATGTTCCTGCAGGTCGGTCTCGTCTTGCTGCTCGAGACACCAGCCAGATGGTTGCTTCGAGGACGGAAGATCGAACGGACCGTGGTCATCCTCGGGGCGCTGGGCATGCCGCTGTATCTCTGGCACAAGTTGGCCGAGCTGCCCGCGGCGTGGCTGGGTGAGCAGCTCGGAGCGCCCATCGATGCCGGGGTTCCCGGAGAGGCGGGCTTCTGGTCGGGCCGGTTGTGGTGGGTGGTGCTGTGTGCGGTGATGGTCGCACCCGTGCTGATCGCGGTCGTGGCGTTCGAGACCCGCCGCAGCCGCAAGGTCAGCTCGACCCCGAGCTTGGCCGCGACCGTCGTCGGCGGACTGGCGTTGCTCGTCGGGCTGGGCTGTGCGTTGGCGTTCGGGGCGCGGCCAGGTGCCCTGATCGGGTTGGTCGCCGTCCTGTTCGCCTCTCAGATCCTCCGACAACGGAACGAGCCCGAGCCGTCCGAGCCGAGCGTGCCATCCGCATCGTCCGGGCCGGCGGAGTCGTCGGGATCGTCCGGGACGACCGGGCCGACGCATACGACCGGACGCACCGAGTGATGGGTGGGGTTTCGACGGCCGGCCGTCGAAACCCCACCAACCACGGGGTGTCGTGCCGGACCCACGACGGGGTCACGTCGGGTTGAGCACGTACTCCCACCCTGGTTGCCACTCGAAGGACTCGTTGGCCAGGTCCTCCAGGGGTACGTCTGCGAGCAGGTGACCCATGGCCCACCGGGTTGCGACGTGACCGACGATCAGCACCCGCTGTCCGTCCCATCGGGACGTGAGGTCGTCGAGGAGGCGTCCGACCCTCGCGACGGCGTCGCGCCAGCTCTCACCGCCGGGATAGGGCGAGTCGAGGTGGGCTGGCCGATCTGTGACGTGGGTGGCGTGGTCCGACCCGTTGAGCCTTCCGTAGTCACACTCCCGTAGCCGCCAATCCAGGAGGACGGGGACGCCGCTGCCCTCGAAGGCGATGCCGGCCGTCTCCACCGCCCGCCGGAGGTCCGAGCTGAACACCACGTCGATGTTGTCGTCGCCCCGACGTGCACCGAGTTCCCTCGCCTGTTCCTGACCGACGGCGGTGAGCAAGCTGTGGTTCCAGCCGGAGGCCACACCCCGCTCGTTGTCGTTGCTGGTGGCGTGGGTCTCGAAGACGATCTGGATCACGGTGGCTACTCCGACCTCGTGGCTCACGAGCGTAGATCCGCTAGGACGGTCTCGGGCGGCCTGGCTACCGAAGTGAGGACACGGTCCGAACGGGCCGCTGCCTTCCCGCCCAACCGGACGCGCGTACACCGACCACAGCCGTCGGGGTAGGTTCGCAAGCTCCCGCTCCAGGACCCCACCGTTGAACGATCGCCTGCCCGTGCGTGCCACGGTGGTGCTCGGTCTGGTCGCGATCGTCGGGTTCGGGGTCTGGTTCTACGGGTACGGCGTCCTGCTCCAGCCCATCCGTGAGGACACCGACTGGTCGGAGGCCATCCTGTCCTCGACGTACGGGCTCTCGTTGTTAGGCGCTGGGGTGCTCGCGACCTTCGCGGGTCGGCTCCTGCATCGTCGCGGCTCCCGCCAGGTCTACCTGGTTGGGGCCGTGGCCTCGTTGTTGGCCTACCTGGCCCTGGCTGAGGCGACCGAGGCCTGGCTGTTCGCCGTCGCCGGGCTGGTCGCGGGCAGTGTCACCGGGGCGCTGGGTTACTACGCCGCCGTGCACACCGTCATCGCCCAGCTCGTCCCCGTTCGCTCCCGCGCCAAGGCGATCACCACCAACACCCTGTGGGGAGCATTCGCGAGTCCCATCTTCCTCCCGCTGATGGCTTGGATGGTGTTGCACCTCGAGTGGCGGGCGACCTTGCGAATCACCGGTGTTGCGGTGGCGGTGGCGTTCCTCGCTGCAGCCACGCTGGTCCCGGACAGCCGCGGCCCTGACGAAGCGCAACCATCCTTGCGAACCGCCCTGATCGAAGCGGGACGAGACCGGGTCGTGCTCGCGCTGCTGACCACCACCTTCGCCGGCGGGGTCGTGACCTCGCTGGTGATCCTCTACCAGGTTCCGGTCATGGTGACGGCGGGACTGACGTTGGCCCTCGCGTCGGGACTGGCCGGCGCCAGGGGGTTCCTCCA
>SKNK01000263.1 GCA_007120565.1 Nitriliruptoraceae bacterium
GATCTGAAGGAGCACCCCATGGAGATCGACATCCCGGCGGAGATCGCAGGCCTACCGCTCCTGCCGCTCGCGTTCGACAGGCAGCAGCGGTTGGTCGAGCCCGAACAGGTCGATGCCGTTCGCGACCACCTGGCCCGAGCCGAGTCCACAGACCTGTTGGTCCTCTCCCACGGCTGGAACAACGACGCCGCCGACGCGCTCCAGCTGTACCGCCAACTCCTGACCAACATCGGCGAACAGGCCCAAGGGCCATGGGACGATCGCGAGGTCGCCGTTGTCGCGGTGTTCTGGCCGTCGAAACGGTTCGCCGACCGCGACCTCATCCCGGGTGGTGCCGCCGAGCTCTCCGGGGACGTCCCGACCGCCGTGCTCCTCGCCGAGATCGAGGACCTGCGTGGATCCTTCGATGACTCGTCCCTCGACCGTCTCCGCGAACTGGCCCCACAGGTGGCCGACAGCCGCGAGGCCCGACGAGGGTTCGCCGAGGCGGTGCGGGAACTCGTCGAGGTCGGTGACGACGAGGAGGTCGACGACGAGATCCCGTCCGGGTTCTTCAGCACCGATGGTGCGGAGATGATCGAGGAACTCGGGGTCCCTCGGGAAGAGGAGCTTGCCGCCGTCGGCGACGGCGGCGGTCGCGAAGGCGGCATCGCCGTGGTCGGCGCGCGAGGGCCGACGGACGACGCGGCACGTGGGGGTGCCGCCTTCCTGGGCAGCGCGTTCGCCGGGATCCGGTCGGGCGCCCGCAACGCCCTCAACCTCGCCACCTACTACACGATGAAGCGGAGGGCGGGTGAGACCGGCCGTGGTGGTGTCGCTCCGGTGCTCCGTGAGGTGCGGCGGGCCGCCCCGGATGTCCGGTTCCACCTGGCCGGTCACAGCTTCGGTGGCCGGCTGGTCGCGGCCGCGGCGCTCGGCGAGAACGACGACGACCCGGCCCTGCCCGTCGACAGCCTCACGTTGCTCCAGGCCGCGTTCTCGCATCACGGGTTCGCCGAGAACTACGAACCAGGCAAGCATGGCTACTTCCGCAACGTGGTCGCCGGCTCCCGGGTACGGGGCCCGCTGGTCGTCACCCACACCCACAACGATCGGGCCAACACCTGGGCGTACCCGATGGCGTCCCGGCTGAGACGGCAGCGCGCAGCGATGTTCGGCGGGCCGAGCGACCCCTACGGCGCCATCGGCAGCAACGGAGCACTCAAGACCCCCGGCGCCGAGTTCGGGGAACTCCTGCCCGCAGACGGCGACTACCACTTCGGTCCCGGCGAGATCCACAACCTCGAGTCATCGGCGTCGATCCCCGATCACGGCACTGTCACCGGCGCCGAGGTGGCCAACATCATCATCTCGGTCGTGGAGGCCGACTACCGCTAGGAGCCGAACTCGAGCCTGACCGCATCGCCGTCGGGCACGATGATCAACCGCCCCTCCCCGGCCGACCAGCCATCACTCAGCAGGAAGTACTTCCCGCCGGACCGTTGCAACAGGTAGAGCCCGTCGTAGCGGTAGACGAAGGCTCCTCCCGGATCGTCGAGCCGCGTTTCGACGATCTCGCTCGCGTCGGTCGGCAGCCGCTCGACGGTGAACAATGTCGCCGGTCCGAGCTCCGTCGCGACGTTGGCCATGAGCTCGCCTGCCAGCGCCCGACCGCTGAGCTGGGCCCACCGTTCGGTCTGCCAGAAGAGCACCACGATGAGCAGCAGGACGACGACCACGACCTGCGAGAACCGGGGGGTGTGGTCCTGGCCATCCGCCTGACGGCGAAGCATGCCGGCGTACGCGGTGCCACCGATCGCCAGGAAGACGAACATCGGCAACATCACGTCGCCGAGTTCGTCGGTCGCTACGTGGAGGCCGATCCCGAGGGGGACGAGCACCCAGGCGTAACGGAGCACGGGAGCGATCACACGGGCGTGTCTGCGCAGCCAGGGATCGAGACGCATCGCCAGCAACGCGAGGAGCATCATCAGGATCACGGGGATGAACAGGATGTCGATGCTGCGCAGGACCAGGTCCTGACCCGACATCTCGAACACACTCGCGTCCGCGCCGAACTCCCGAGCTTGCGCCTCGGAACGGACCCACCCGAAGTACAACATCAGCGTGGTACCGAGCGCGATCGGAGAGCCGAACGAGGTCAGCAGACGGAGTGTGTCTGGTCGCGTCGGAGCCGGCGCGCTGTTCGACGACATCCTCAGAGCTGCGGCGGACACGCCACGGTCGTGGCTGGTCGATCGTCACCGGCTCCGTCCGCTGGTTCGTCAGCCTCGCCTTCCGCCCCTTCATCGGCCTGTTCGGCGCCCTGCTCTTCGTGGGCCGTCTCTTCGTCCTGGTCCTGAGCCGGGAGCTCCAAGGTGAACATCCTGCCGTCGGCGTACCAGTCGGGCGGCGACGTGAACAGCGCGATGCACACCGTGCCATACCCCCCGTGATCGCCCTCGAGGATCACGTGCAGTTCCGTGGACGAGGTGCCGGCGACCTCGAGCGACTCGTACCTCAGATCTCCAGACTCGCCATACACCATGCGTACGCCCACTTCCTCGTGGAAGTTGGTGCCCTCGATCCGGATCGCGCTGCCGAGCGGTCCGCGATCGGGGACCACCCGGTCGATGCGCGGACACGGCGGCGCCTGCGCGTCACCCTCCCCCGTCGCGGGCTCGAAGATGGCCTTCGGGTCGGCGTCATGAGCGGCGAGCAGGTCGTCGAGCAACCGTCGCGTCGCCCGGTCGAGGCAGCTCGTTGAGGGTTCGCCGGCATGATCGGCCAGCTCCCGTGCCGTCGGCCACAGTTCGGATCGTCCATCGAACGCCGCAAGACATGCGGTACCCGCCGCCCGGTACAGGGTCTCGCTGGGTCCGAGGTTCGGGGCTTGGTCGTGCCCATCATCGTCCAACCGTTCCATCAGCCCCGCGCAATCGAGGGTCATGAGGTGTTCGTAGGCACGGATCTCCGACGGTCCCGAAGGGGCGCTCGGCCCCAGGTCGAGGAGCCAGGCGATCACGCTCCGACGTCGTGGCGGCGGCTCCTCGCCTCCTTCCTCCTCGTCGCCCCCGCCGGTCGGTTCAGCGACCTCGCTGCCTCCCTCCTCCACGGGTGCTGATCCCTCCTCGGGCGACTCGCTCGCCGTCCCCGGCCCTTCGGCCTCAACGGGCTCGGCGGTCGCACCCTCTAGCTCGACGTCACCGTCCCCCCCGCAGGCCATCAGGACGAGCAGGATGACCATCGCGATGCTGACACGTGTGCACGGCTGGTGCCCTCTCCGCACAACGCAACGTCGGCCTGCAACCCGAGGCCACCCGTCAACTCGACGACTCCGCATGCGCCTCCCCGATGCTTCGGGCACTTCGATGCGCGCCATCCACCTGCCAGGCTCCGCCGACCTTCGCCCGGCGTCAAGACCTTCCGACTCGCCTCTTGTCAGGGCGGTCAGATTGTGGTGTCGTGGACCGGGAGACCGGAGTGCGTCAGCCCGGTTCAGGTCCGGATGCTGGTGGCAGGCTCGGGGTCAGAAGGCGCGCTGATGCACACGCACCCACGGCAGCGGCGTCGAGGCGGTGCCACCGGGAGCGAGCACGGGGGAACACGGTGACCAGCGGCCCGTGGGGGGACGGCCGCGGTACGCCGTGGGAGTACGACGCCGGCCCGCCCCGCAACCGTCGACTCGGTCGGATCTTCGCGGAGACGCCGAACTACCGGGGCCTCGGCCGCGCGGTCGCCAGCAGGGAGGCATTCCGGTGGCACTTCGGACCGATGTACTACCGGGGCCGTCTCATCGACGGGCACGTCAAGGTCCTCGTTATCGGACAGGAGGGCGCACAGGACGAGTCGTTGGCCACTCGGGCATTCGTCGGCGGCACGGGAGCCCGGATGCAGCACCTGCTCAGCCACCTCGGTATCACTCGCTCCTACCTGTTCCTCAACACGTTCGTGTACCCCATCTTCGGGCAGTACACGGGGCGATTGCGTTGGCTCGCGCAGGATCCGCAGTCCCCGATCGTCCAGCATCGGCTGCGCATCCTCGACGAGGTCGCGGCACGCAACGAGCTGCGACTGGTGATCGCGGTGGGAACGGCGGCGAAGGAGTCCGTGGTCGGTTGGGTCGCGGCCCGCGGTGGCCGTACCGGCGGCGTGAGCGATGTCGAGGCATGTGACGCGTCCGTGCTCGGTCGGCACCTCAGGCTCATCGGCGTGGTGCACCCAGGGGCCGCGGCCGCTGGGGCGGCCGCTGCGGTGGTCGCGGACTTCCGGCGAGCGATCGGTCAGGTCGAGGCCTGGGCCACCGCCGACCGGGGCTGGCTTCCTCCCGATCCCGACGGCGAGCGCGGCGCGGCCGGGGACTTCGTCTACCGCTCGGCACCGATCCCGTTCCGCGACCTCCCCTACGGGATCTCCTGGCGGCTCGGCCGCGGCGCGACCTCCTCCAACCGCGCCGACGCCCAGCGGTCGATCCAGCTGTTCGGAGCCGGGGGAAGCTACAACGCTCGCGGCGATCGCCCGCGCTACCTCGTTGCAGCCACCGGGAGCGAAGAGGGGTACGAGGCCGACGCCGGTGAGGTCGCCTACGAGCCACCTCGCCGTCCATGGGGTGGGTACGACCGTGGACCGACCGCGACGTACGCGCGACTCCTCCAGGGTGGGGTTCCCGGTCTTCCCTGGCCCGATGCGGGCGAGCTCGGACTGCCGGGAGATGGCTCGTTCGGTCTCGGCGGGGGGTACCGCGGGCGATTCGAGGACGTCAGCGTGTTGGTGCTCGCCGACCAGGAGTCCCACGACGACCTCTTCTGTGGTCGGGCCATGTGCGGTGACGGTGGCCAGCACCTCCAGGGGTTCCTCCGATCGGCCGGAGTCTCCCACCGCTACCTGATCCTGCGGGTGCTGCCTTTCGACACCTTGGGTGTGCACTGGGCGACGGTCCGCCGGGCGGTCGAGCACCCGAAGACGGTCGCGCTCCATTCGGAGCTGATCACCCGCATCCGCGATGCGAACCCGAAGCTCAGCGTCGTGGTGACGGTCGGGACGCATGCCCGGGCCCTGGTGGCACAGCTGCCTCGCGGATCCCTGCCGATCGTCGAGTTGGCCGCCTGGCACACCTCTGGACCTCGCGCGGACTGGCAGCGGGCTCTCGATCGTCTGCGCGAACTGGCGCCACCCACCGACACGGCACCGACCTGGGACTGGGACGGTCGGAGACGCCAGATCCCGCGTACGGACCTGCCCTACGGCTCGGTGCGCTGGCGCGGGAGCTCGGGTGACCGGGCGGTGCGTGCCGAGGAGGACGGCCGGCCGTCGGCGAACTACCTGAAGCTGTTCGCTCCCACGTGGGCCGCGAACCTGCCACCCGATCCGCTGTCACCCGAGGAGCAAGCGGCAGTGGACCTCGCTCCCTGAGGAGGCCGAAGATGTCCGGCCCGCAGACCTACGTGCTGGACGCACGTGTCGTCACGATGAACGAGGACCACGAGGTACTCGCACCGGGACGGGTGTACGTCCGCGACGCCCACATCGAAGCGGTCGAGCCGGCGGACGCCCCGGCCCCCGACGGGTTCGCCGACGCGCCGATCCTGCGGACGGGCGGCACGTTGTTCCCGGGCCTGATCGAGCTGCACAACCACCTCGCCTACAACGTGTTGCCGCTGTGGCAGGTACCACGGCGCTACGGCAACCGCGGACAGTGGGGCAGCAGGAACCCGGACTACCGCGCCCGCGTCTCGGGACCGATGGGCGTGCTCGGCACCGTCGGCGGCTACATCGAGGCCGTCGTCCGCTACGTCGAGGCGAAGTGCCTGCTCGCTGGCGTGACCACCAGCCAGGGCATCGCCCTGTACTCCAACGCCGGCGCCCGCCGCTACTTCCGCGGAAAGGTCCGCAACGTCGAGCAGCCGCTGGCGGACGAGCTTCCCGCCGCGAACACCCGGATCGCCGATGTCGAAGCAGAGCATGCCGCCGGGTTCCGTGAGCGCCTCGAACGCAGCTCCTGCCTGCTGCTGCACCTGGCCGAAGGCGTCGACGACGTCGCCCGGAGCCACTTCCGCGCCCTGCGGATCGATGAGCGCCGGTGGGCGATCACCGACTCGCTAGCCGGCATCCACTGCGCTGGCTTGCGTGGCCGCGACTTCGCGACGCTGCGCTCCCGCGGAGGCACGATGGTGTGGTCGCCGATGAGCAACCTGTTGCTCTACGGCCAGACGACCGACATCGAACGGGCCTTCCGGGAACGGGTGCGCATGGCGCTCGGGTCCGACTGGTCGCCGTCGGGGAGCAAGAACCTCCTTAGCGAGATGAAGGTCGCGTGGATCGTCGCCCAGCAGCTCGACGCCGGGATCGAGGCCAGGGACATCCTGGCGATGGCGACGATCGACGCGGCGCGGATCCTCAAGTGGGACCGATCCCTCGGCTCGATCGAACCCGGGAAGCGCGCCGACCTGATCGTGGTACACGGTCGACAGGGCGACCCCTACCGACACCTCATCGAGGCCCGAGAGACCTCCATCACCCTGGCCATCATCGACGGCCGCGCACGCTACGGACAGCCGCGCTTGATGGAACAGCTGAGTAGCCATGGCGGCGAGGCACTCGACGTCGGCGGATCCTCGCGGATCCTCGACCTGACCGACGAAGCCGCCGACCCGATCATCGGCGAGCTATCGCTCGGTGAGGCCCGCGACCGACTCCTCGACGGGATGCGCCGCCTACCGGAACTGGCGCGACGTATGGACGACGGGTCGCTCACCGGTGCGCTGCTCGGTGCGACCAGCACCACGGAACCGGGGAGCTGGTTCCTGGAGCTCGATCACGAACCGATGCCCGGCTTCTCCGCTCGCCCCCATCTGCCCTTCGACGGCGCGGCGACGGGTATCTACCCGGAGGTGGTGCTTGGTGCACCGCTCGCCGACATCCTCGAGCCGATGGAGCTGGATCCTCTCACGGTCGTCGACGACGGCGAGTACTGGGCCCGACTCGCCGACTCACCGAACCTGCCCGAGTACCTGCTGGCCGAGTTGCCGCCGCTCTACGGTGAGCGACCGCGGCAACCGACCGCTCGCGCCGCTGCGCCGCTACCCGCAGCCGAGGGGACTCAGGAACCGCGGACCCTCAGTGGGTTCCTCGCGACCGTACCGTCGAGACTGTCTTCGGCCGACCGTGAGCGGCTGCTCGAACAGGCGATGGTGCTCCTCGGCGAGACCTACGTCCACCTGGACCTGAAGCGCGCCATGCACGCCGTGGAACCGATCCAGCGGCTTCGGTTGCTCCGCTACCGGCTAGCTCGAGGCGAGGAACGACTCACCGACCTGGAGTTCCACCGTGAACTCGCCTCGATCTTCGCATCGGTCCGGGACCTGCACACCAACTACCTGCTGCCGAGTCCCTTCCGTGAACGGACCGCTTTCCTGCCCTTCCTGATCGAGCGCTTCCACGAGGGCGGAGAAGCGCGCTACCTCGTCTCTCACATCCTCGACGACGTCGCACATCCGCGGTTCGTCGTCGGCGTCGAGGTGACGCACTGGAACGGCGTGCCGATCGAGCGCGTCATCGCGGCCAACGCCAAGATCCAAGGTGGCAGCAACCGTGCCGCCGCCCTCGCCCGTGGACTGGATGCGCTGACGATCCGCCCGCTCATCCGGTCACAGCCCCCCGACGAGGACTGGGTGGTCGTCGGCTACCGCGGACTCGACGGCGTGGAACGGGAGGAACGGTGGGACTGGCTGGTCTGGGCGCCGCCCGGGAACATCGGGGTCGACCCCGACGATGCCGCCTCGGCTGGACGGTCGACCGCTCTCGGGTACGACCTCCAGACCGATGCGGTGAACCAGGCCAAGAAGGTCCTCTATGCGCCGGACGCGTTCGCGCTTGAGCAGGCGATGGGCATCACCACCGCCCGGCGTGTCGCGGTCAGCGACCGGGATGTTGCCACCTCGATGCCGACCGTCTTCCGCGCACGCGCCGTCGAGACGGCGTCGGGGACCTTCGCGTACGTGCGCATCTTCACCTTCAACGTCGGGGACGCCGATGCTTTCGTCGACGAGTTCACCCGGCTGGTCGACGACCTGCCAGCCGATGGGTTGATCATCGATGTCCGCGGGAACGGGGGTGGGCTGATCCTCGCCGCCGAACAGTTACTGCAGGTGTTCACGCCTCGTGAGATCACCCCTTCGCGCGCGCAGTTCATCACCACTCCCCTGATGCTGGACCTGTGCGAACGGCACGCCCCTTCCCCGCTGGACCCGAGCTTCGACCTCGGCGGATGGATCGACTCGATGCAGCAGGCGGTGACCACCGGTGCCATGTACTCGCAGGCGCTCGCGATCACGGATCCAGCGGCCGCGAACCAGGTGGGCCAGACCTTCCAGGGCCCCGTCGTGCTGATCACCAACGCGTTGTGTTACTCGGCGACGGATATGTTCGCCGCCGGTTTCCGTGACCACGCCATCGGCACGATCCTCGGCATCGACGACAACACCGGGGCCGGAGGCGCCAACGTCTGGACCCACGACCTGCTCCGCACGCTCATGGATGTCGACCATCCCGGCGAGACGCGCTTCGCCCGCAACCCGTTCCGTGAGCTTCCCGACGGCGCCGGTATGCGCGTGTCCGTCAGGCGCACGATGCGGGTAGGGGATCAGGACGGCACGCCACTCGAGGACCTCGGCGTCACGCCCGACGTCCGGCACCACATGACCCGGGAGGACGTACTGCACGGCAACCAGGACCTGCTCGACGCCGCAGGAGCGCTCCTTGCCGGAGCTACCGTCCACCGGCTCGGGGTGGAGATCGAGGAGCTCGCCGGCGGGGTACTCGAGCTGACGATCCACACCCAGAACGTCGACCGAGTGGACGTCTGGCTCGACGATCGCCCGGCCGCATCCATCGACATCACCTCGGCGGTCACCAACCATCGACTTCGCCCACCCGTCTCCTCACCCGATGCGGTTGAACTCCGGGGTCACCTCGAGGACACCCCCGTCGCGCTCTACCGCCTGGCCCTGACGTGAGGGCAGGCGGCTAGCTGGGATCACCGCAAGGGTCGACCGGAGATGGAGTTACGTTCGCTGCGGTAGCGTGCGCCGCATCCCGGGCGGGTAGCTCAGATGGCAAGAGCGCCTCGTTTACACCGAGGAGGCCGGGGGTTCGAGCCCCTCCCCGCCCAC
>SKNK01000210.1 GCA_007120565.1 Nitriliruptoraceae bacterium
CGCAGACCATCACTACCGCAGGGCGCCTCCGGCGAGCGCGAGGACCTCGGCGACCAACCGCTGGAGTTCCGGGGTCGTCACTGCCTCGGCATTCAGGCGTAGGACCGGCTCGGTGTTGCTCGGACGAAGGTTGAACCATCCGTCATCGAGGACCACCGTCAGGCCGTCCTCGCGATCGGTCGCGCTGGCGCGCCCCTCGAAGGCCGCGACGACCCGATCGAGCACGTCGCCCGTGGGCTCGGCCACCTCGAGGTTGAGTTCCCCGGACGCGGCATACCGGTCGTAGGGGGCGAGGACCTCGGACAAGGGTGCGTCGGCTTCGGCGACCACCTGCAGGAGGACCAACGCGGCGATGAGCCCGGAGTCCGCGCGGTAGTTGTCGCGGAAGTAGAAGTGCCCCGAATGCTCGACCGCGAAGACGGCGTCGGTCTCGGCCATCCGCTGCTTGATGTAGGAGTGCCCGACCCGGGTGCGTTGTGCGACCCCGCCTGCCGCACGGATCGTTTCGGGGACGACCTGCGAGCAGATCAGGTTGTGCAGCACGGTCGCGCCAGGCTCGCGGACCAACATCCGATCGGCCACCGCGGCACCGATAAGCGATGAGGACACGGGCCGGCCGCTCTCATCGACGGCGAACACGCGGTCGGCGTCACCGTCGAAGGCCAGCCCAAGAGCGTGACCTCCGGCGACCACAGCTTCGCTCAGGTCGACCAGGTTCGCGGGATCCAGCGGGTCCGCGGGATGGTTCGGGAAGGTGCCGTCGAGGTCGAAGTACAACGGCTCGGTGACCACGGGGAGGCCGGCGACGACCGCCGGCCACAGGTGGCCGGCCATGCCGTTGCCAGCATCGACGGCCACGTGGACCTCGCGGAGGCTGTCCGCGTCGATGAAGGATCGCACGTGGGCGGCGAACCGCTCGCGGAGGTCGAGCGAGCGGCGAGGACCCGGGGATGGTGACGCCGGCCCGGGGCCCTCAGCCAGGGCCCGCAGGGCGTGATCACGGATCGTGGCGAGCCCCGAGTCGATGGCGACTGGAACCGCCCCTGGGCGACACAGCTTGATGCCGTTGTAGGCCGAGGGGTTGTGGCTCGCCGTGATCATCACGGCCGCTGCATCGAGTTCCCCTGAGGCGAAGTAGACCTGGTCGGTCGAGGTGAGCCCCAGGTCGATCACCTCGATCCCCTGCGACATCGCTCCGTCCGCGAGCGCATCTGCCCAAGCCGGGGATGACGCGCGCATGTCCCGCCCGATGAGCAGCCGACCGGCGTCTCCTGTCAACTCGGTGGCGGCCCCGACGCCGAGCGCGCGGACCACCTGGAGGGGGATCTCCTCAACGAGGCCGCGTACGTCGTAGGCCTTGACGATGCGGTGAAGCAGGTCCGTCACGTCCGGGGATCCGAGGTTGTCAGGGGGCATGGGGTCAGGCCTCTGCCGCGGGGTTGGTCGGCCAGCCGGGCGCTGTCCGACGGGGTCGCTGAGGTCGTCGCCAGCCGGGCGGGCGGACACACCCGCCGACGCTATACCTGGTCCGATCTAGGGTCAGAGTCCGGCCCGGGGGTGGAGGAGGAGGCGGCAGGCAGGTCCGGAGTGACCTCCTCAAGCTGCTCGCCAGGCAACTGGCGTCCGATGTACCGCTTGCGGGTGCGGCCGTCTTCCTTCCAGTACGCGTACCAGTAGGGGCCGTGAGGGCAGCGGGTGCACGCGGGCTTGCCGCACTTGACGCTCTCCTGGCGGTAGCTCAACCCCTTCGGGAGGGACGGTTCCTCATCGCCAGGAGGGCCATCGAGGTGGAGCAACAGACCCCGGACCAGGATCAGCAGCCGGCGCAGCTCGTACTCATCGAGTCGACGGACCTTCGATACGAGGTCGCGATCCATCGCCACGTGGGGCTCCTCCGATCCAGGTACGTCTCGGACCCGTCGGTCCAGACCTTCAGGCACCCCGGCGATCGGCCGTGGTGACCCTCGACATCAGCCTAGGGCTCCACGGTCTTGGGTCGAAGCAGGCTCCCAAGAAACCACACGAGCGCCGTTCCAGGGTGGAGACGGCCGAGAGCTCCTCGCGCAGCGAGTGGAGAGCGAGAGTGCTCCGCCCCCGGATGTGGCGGACGATCCCGGGCCCGCCTGAGCCACCTACCGTCGCGGGGTCGGTTCCACGGGGCCGTCACCGGCCGCTCAGAGCAGGGGACGACGCGTCGCCCGGGTCAGCGTGCGCCGCCGGTCACCTCGCTCCGCGGTCAGCCCGACGCGTCGTCGCGCATCGCGAGCGGCGGACGGGGTGTTGCTTCGGGTTCAGGGAAGGCCAGGGTGGGTTCGACCGGCGACGGCGACGGCCGGTCGGCCCCGAGGACCGGGGAAGGGTCGTCCTCGGGGTCCGACTCGAGCGTCGATCCTGCCGTGACCGGAACACCCGGAGGGGCGCTGGCGGTCACGGCGTCCCCAGCGTCATCCCGTGCGTCCTCGTACGGCAACGGGGGCCGGTCGTCGCTCTCGGGCGCGACGTCCGGGACCGCACGCAACGCCGCCGCAAGCACAGCGACGGTGCGTTCACCGCCAAGATCGACCGGGGTGACAGGTGGGGGGTCGGTTCGCCGCTCCTCTTCGGGGCGGCGATCTCGGAGGGTCCACCCGTGGGGTGGCCCGGTCCGGGATGCGTGGCTCGCGCACAGGTCGTACGCCTGGGGCTCCGAGCGATCCTGGAGGCGCTCGATCCAGGCTTCCCGCTGGTGGTACGCGAAGGTCAGGGTCGCCCGCGCTGGTGCCGGGCAGCCTGGTCGGGCACAGGGCCGTTCCGCGCGCCGAGACAACGGACGAACGACGGCGTCCGGTCGGACGTCGTCGTTTCGGAGTTCCTCGGGGGCGGCCACGAGCGCACGGTAAACCACATCGGTGTGGTTCGGCAAGCAACCGCGTCCTCCACCGACGGCCGCCATCGCAACGCCGAGCCGCGCGCTGCCGGTCTTGGGTAACCCCGGAGACCCAAGAGGCTTTTGTGACTTAGCTCGGCTCTCCGGCCGAGGTCGGCCTCGCGCTCGGCATCGTGATCTGCCGTGACCCAGCACTACGCTGCAGCCCATGGACGAACGCCATGCTCGCTACCGTCGAGCCACCAGTGACGTGCGTCGGCGCCCGATCGACGGGTTCCGCGCTTCGAGCCGGGAGCGGTTCGAGCGGCTGGTCGAGACCGCCATCGCGACCTTGCCCCCTGAGCTCCTGGGCTACCTCGACAACGTGCAGATCACCGTCGAGGACGTCCCTCCCCCGGATCCGGTTGGGGAAGGCGAGGAGATCCTGCTCGGGCTCTACGAAGGTGTGCCACGGACCGAGCGCGGCTTCGGCGAGGGGTTGTTGCCCGACCGGATCACGCTGTACCGCCGCCCCTTGGAGGCTCGGGCTCGTAGCCAACAGGAACTCGCCGAGGTGGTGCGCGACACCGTCGTGCACGAGATCGCCCACCACTTCGGGATCGATGACGACCACCTCGACGAACTCGGCTGGGGGTAGGGGCCCTGGCCAACCGAGCCGCGCACCTGCCCCGAGCCCCTGATGCGGACGAACCCGGCTACCTCGCCTCAGCCAGGCGAGACCGACACGTCACCCGTCGCTGGCGAGGCGGCCGTGGACGTGCATGTCGTGCCAACCGTCGGTGTGGCGTAGTGCCTCGCGAAGCGTCCCTTCGGGTTCGAACGCGGCCCTGACGGCGACCTTGCACGAAGGTGCGTTGTCCACCGCGTGCATCAGCCAGAGGCGACGCAGGCCCAGTTCGTCGAAAGACCAGGTGGCCAGCCGCGTGAGAGCGGCCGACGCGATGCCTCGACCGCGAGCGACGGGGACCACCCAGTACGACACCTCTGACGCACCCATCCCGAGGTTGACACCGCGGAGGGCGATCTGCCCCCGAACCCGACCATCATCGCCGACGAGGGCCCAGGACGCGTTGGACTCCGCCTGCCAGCGCTCCCGCCAGGCGTCGATCCAGTCGCTGGCTTCCTCTACCGACTCGATGCTGCGCATGTGCCAGTACCGGATCGCGGGATCCGAGAACGCCTCCATCACCGCTGGTGCATCGGACGTTGTCCATGGACGCATCGTCACGCCGTGGTCGACCTCGAGTGATGGTTGCGTCATCGCCCGCATCCGGCCTGCGGGGATCGCGGGGTCTACCAACCGGGGCATGCCGGCTCCCCTCAGTCGCCGTCCGCACCTTCTCCGGCGTCGTCGGCATCGTCGACCACGTCCTCGTCGGTCTCCTCGCCGACCACGTCATCGGCTCCCTCCGTGTCGACCGGGGGTTGCTCCGTCGGCTCCTCGCCAACGGGCTCACCCTCATCAACCGGCTCTTCGACCGGCTCCTCGACGAGTGCTGGCGGAGGCTCCTCCTCGGATGCGGGTGGCTCCGGGGCCTCGGGTTCAGCGGGGAGTGGCGTGCTTCTGGGCGCCTCCTCCCCGACGGCGATCCCCAGGCTGGTCCGCAACCTCTGGACCAACCCGTCGGTGAGGGTGAGGACCGACGTCGAACTCGAGGCGGTCCAACTCGCCGACGGCACACCGGCCACCGACACCTGCCGGCGGGGTCCCTCCCTCGCACCACCGACGCGGCCGACGACCAACTCGCCCTGGTCGACGGTCACGAAGGCTGTCCACGCATCGAGTTCTCTGTCTGCGTCCGACAGGACGACCATGGTGCGGCCACCAGCCGGGACCGTGATCCCGCCGAGTTCCTCCGGCCGCTCCACGGTCACGCCGCTGAACAGGCTGATCTCAGCGGTGACCTCCTCACTTCCCGGGTTGACGAGTTGGAGCTGTTCGACCCGACCCTCGGCCGACCCTCCACTCACCGTCCACGTGGCGTCCGCCTGGGGGACCCCCAACTGCACGACGAACGCCGTGCGGTCCACCTCGCTGCTCTCCAACTCGACCGCGCTGGAAACGAACACTGGCGCCCCGTCAGATCGGGCCGTCACGCCCACGACGTCATCCTCTTCCGGGAAGGTGCCGCGCAGGTCGATCCGGCGGAGCTGGCCCGGCTCGACCAGCACCTCGGTCAGGCCGTCAGGGAGGTCACCTCCGAGCTCGGTGTGGTACGTCAACTCGACGGGCGCGACGCGTTCGCCTGGGTTGTAGACCCACAACCAACTGCGAGCCTCCGGACGATCAAGCACCCAGGGCAGCGTCCACGTCTCCGAGGGCTCGGTCGCCGCATCCAGTACCGAGACCCCATCGATCCCGCCGATCGCCGAACGCACGAGTTGCACGCCCTGCGCAGCGACGCGGCCCGATGCGACATCCAGGATCGCCGTGAGGTCGTTGCGCTCTGGCAGGTACTGGTTGATGTCGATCTCGAGGGTGCTGCGCCCTTCGACCGAGAGGTTGCGCAAGGCGAGCGGCGCGACGGGACCATCGGAGCTGACGAATCGCAGCGCGATGGTCGCGTCGGTCGGGAAGGGGTTGGTGACCCGCAGGATGGCCTCTGACCCGCCGCTGGTGACCATGCCCGGGATCACCCACTGGTTGGAGAAGGGCTGGACGCAACCGCCCGAGACCATGCCCGAAGGCAGTTCATCCCCATCGAGGATCCAGTCGCGGTGCAGGGTCACCGGACCATCCCGCCAGGTTGCTCCGACCGCGCCACCTTCACCGAGAGATGGTGAGCGCGTGGTCGCCGCTTCGGGGAAGAGCCGCGGCACGGTGGTGACCTGCCGCTCGCCGCCCTCGAAGACCTCCAGATCGACCTGGGCTGGCTCGTCGCCAGCTCCGAGGGGACGGGCGACCGTGGCTGTCAGGTCCGTCCCCTCGCGGCCGTCACCGGCCGGACATACCCAGCTGCCGGCCACAGGCTGCACATCCTGTGCCTCCGGTCCGACCTGCACGTCGGTGGCCGCCGGGGCGTGGGGCTCCTCGTCGATCGGTCCTACTGCCCAGTTGACCAGCAACACGACCGCGCCGACGACCGCGATGAGGGCGAACGACAACCATGAGGACCGTCGGGTCATGACGTCACCTCTCGGACCGGCAGTCCGGAGCGTTCAGCAGGCTCGGGTCGGCGGGCGAAGCTCGGTGGTCGCAAGGCGAGCGAGACCGCAAGGAGAACGGCCAACAGCTGTCCGGTGACCGCCAGGCGGCGTGCCGGTCCCCCGGCGTGCCAGACCTCGACCTCTCCTGCTTGCTCGGTTGCCTCGAAGCGAACGGGCATCTCCGCGTCGTTGGCTCGTTCGAGTTGCTCGCCGTCCGCCTGCGCCATCCACTGGTCCGAGTCGGCATCGGCGACCACCAGCGTGCCGTCCACCCGTGGACGTCCGCGGTACACCGCGTCGTCGTCGCGGTGCAAGGCCAGGGGCTGCGCACCCTCCGGGAGGAACCCCCGCTGTTCGAGACGTTCGGGAGCATCGCCGCTGGCGAGCAGCGAGACCGGCGGCATGGCCCCGGCGACCTCGAACAGGCGTGCTCCAGCCAGCGGTCGGGAGATGAGACCGACCTGGGCGCGAAGAACCTCGTCCAAGGCCTCGCTGGTAGCGCCGGAAGGTACGAGGACGAAACGCACGTTGAGCGGCCCGAGACGAGCCAGGGCATCGGGGTCGCGCCGGTCGAGAGCGTCGGCGACGTACCCCTCGACCCGCTCGTAGGCCGGCGAATCCGGGACACCGTACGCCGCCATCGTCGGACCGGTGCCGTGCACCACCTCCCACTGGATCCCCTCGGGCGTGTCGGCAAGGACCAACACCCGGAAGGGCTCCTGCTCGGCTGCCGCGCCGATGAACGCCGGCAGTGGCGGATCGTCGACCGCGTAGGCATCCCAGGGTCCCCTCGCCAGATCGAGGGCCACGACCACCAGACTGGCAGCCACACCGATGGCTGTAGCCACCGCCGCCAGCTGCCGCCAACCGAAGCCGAACCGGGACAGTGAGGCCTCCGCACTGGCGAAGGCCATGGCGAACAGGCCAGCGAACGCCGCAGCGGTGAACAGCAACGGCACCCCTGGCCAGGTGATCTCCCCGGTCCGACCGAGCCACCACCCGCCGACGGCACCACCCAGCGCAACGGCCCAGAGCACGGTGACGAACCCCGGCGCCCGAGCGGTGCCGAGGACCAGACCCAAGAGCCCAGCGAGCAGGAAGCCGACACCCGCCAGGATGCCGGGGAAGCCGATCAGGTCGGGGCTGAGCAGCAGCCACCGCCACAGCTCACCGCCGGCGCGTTCACCAGCCGCCCCGAACAGCGGCCCGTCGGTAGCCACCAGGTGCAGGCTCCACGGCAGCAGCAGCACCAGCGGCCCGACGGTCGCGACGACCACACGGATCGCGAGGTTCCACTGCCAGGTCGACAGCGGCCCTACCAGCAGCGACCCGATGATCATCGCGGTGCCGACCGCCAGGAGGGCGAGCAGGACGATCGGTTCGAAGGCTCCGACCACCGCCCCGAGCAACGCGACCGCCGACACCGCACGCCAGGCGCGGGCTGGCGCGCTGGCGCGCCTTGCGAGGGTGATCATCCCAGCGACGAGACCGGGGAGGAACGCGAACAATACGATCGCACCGACCTGGCCGGTCGCCAACGCTGCCAACGCCGGAGGCGAGAGCACGTAGGCCGTGGCGGCGACGACCCGCGGGATCCGTCGTCGCGAGTAGACCTGCGCAGCCCGCAGCGCCAGGATCCAGGCGACCGCGAAGCTGCCCAGCAGCAACACGCGCGGAGCGAGGAAACTGCTCCCGCCGACGAGCAACTGCAGGAGCCCGAGGATCGCCTGTGCGGGGCTCGGATCGCCTTCCGTGCCGAACGCTCCAGCCTCGTACCACCCCGCCGTGTAGTCGCGCAGGAAGTCGCCCGCGCTCTCGGGCCATGGCGCGAGTGCACCGCCACGCAACTCAGCGCCTACGAACAGCGGCCACGACCCGACGGCGAGCAACACGAGCAGCGCGAGGCTGCCGACCAGGATCGGACGCTGACCGACCTTGCGGACCACACTTCGCAGGCGCGGCTCAGGAGCGGTGTCGAGCGGCTCGTCCGGCGCAGGCTCGGGCGCGACCCCGTGGTCGCCACCGGCCACCCAGTCGGCGATCGCTTCCGCGTAGGCACGGATCCGTGGCGCGACGCGCCCGAAGAGGTCGCGCAGTTCGCGGTCGCTGCGACGGCGCAGTTGCTGCGTCCGCCGACGGAAACGCCAGGTCTGGCGCAGGTGGAGGACGTTCCAGATCCAGGCACGGACGGTCTGCCAGGCGTCGGAGACCCGACGCGTGAGCAGGAACCCGAGGACCTTGGCGATCCCGACGAGCAGGTAGAGCAGCAGCACGACCGGGAGGCGCGCCATGCCATAGTTCTTGAGCAGGGAAGCCAGGGTGTTGCGCTCCGCGAAGTACCGCGGACCGATGAACCGGGTCTGGCCGAGCCGGATGTACTCCGCGGCAGCATCGAGGTGGTGAGCTACCGCGTCGGGTTGCACCTCGACCTCGTACCCGGCGATCCAAGCCCGCCAGCACAGGTCGAGATCGTCTCGGAACAGGTGGTACCTGCGGTCGAACCCTCCGAGGTGTCCGTAGGCCTCGAGCCGTATCAGCATCCCTGCCGTCGACAGGTACAGACACGGGCGCGCCAGATCTCGCTGACCTTGGTCCAGTTCGCCCGGGTCCACTCCCGAGTCGGCGCGACCGGTGATGTCGATCGTCCAGCCGACGGACTGCAGGTGGGCCGGTTCCTGCCAGGACCGCAGCTTCGGTCCGACGATCGCCAGCCGTGGGTCACCGGTCAAGGTCTCGACCAGCGTTGCCAGCGTCTCAGGCTCGGGAGCGAGATCGTCGTGCAGGAGCCAGAGCAGTTCCGCGTCGCCGGCATAGGCGTCGAGGGCCATGTCCACCGCGGCCCCGAACCCCAGGTCGCGATCAGCGACCAGCACCCGCTCGTGGCCGAGACGTTCGGTCAACAGGGACCGGGACTCGTCGCCGCTGGCGTTGTCGACCGCCACGATGTCGAGCGACTCGTAGGTCTGCGCGTCGAGCGCATCAAGGGCATCCGGCAGCCACGTCTGACCGTCGTGGGTTACGAGCACCGCGAGGACACGGGGCGCAGCGCTGACCGACACGGTGGTCTGGCTCCTGACCTCGAGGATGGCGCGTTTGCGGGAGC
>SKNK01000007.1 GCA_007120565.1 Nitriliruptoraceae bacterium
GCCGGCCCGAAGGGCGCTCCGGCAGGGCATCGGCCCCGATACCCGTCGACGCTGCGGACGAGCGACGTCTCCCCTCAAGCTTCGACGTAGGCCGCGAGGTGCTCGCCGGTGAGGGTGGAGCGGTCAGTGGCCAGGTCGGCGGGGGTGCCTTCGAACACGACCCGGCCACCGTCGTGGCCTGCCCCGGGACCGAGGTCGATGATCCAGTCGGCGTGCGCCATCACCGCCTGGTGGTGCTCGATGACGATGACCGACTTGTCGGAGTCGACGAGCCGGTCGAGCAAGCCCAACAGTTGCTCGACATCGGCGAGGTGCAGGCCCGTCGTCGGCTCGTCGAGGATGTAGACGCCGCCCTTCTCGGCCATGCGTGTGGCCAGCTTGAGCCGCTGCCGTTCGCCACCGGACAGCGTCGTGAGCGGCTGGCCGAGGCTGAGGTAGCCGAGGCCGACGTCGGCGAGCCGGTCGAGGATCCTGTGCGCGGCCGGGATGCGGGCTTCGTCGTCGGCGAAGAACCCCTCGGCTTCGGCCACCGACATCGCGAGTACCTCGGCGATGTTCTTGCCTCCGAAGGTGTACTCCAGCACCGACGCCTGGAACCGCTTGCCCTCGCAGTCCTCGCAGGTGGACTCGAAGGTGGCCATGATGCCCAGGTCGGTGAAGATGACCCCCGCGCCGTTGCAGGTAGGGCAGGCACCATCGGAGTTGGAGCTGAACAGGCCAGGCTTCACGCCGTTGGCCTTGGCGAAGGCCTTGCGGATCGGGTCGAGCAGGCCGGTGTAGGTGGCGGGGTTGCTCCGCCGCGAGCCCTTGATCGCCGCCTGGTCGATCACGACCACCTCGTCCCGGTCGGTGAGCGAGCCGTGGATCAGCGAGCTCTTCCCGGATCCGGCCACGCCCGTGACCACACACAGCACCCCCAGCGGGATGTCGACGTCCACGCTCTGGAGGTTGTGCGTCGAGGCTCCGCGGATCTCGAGCGCGCCCGTCGGCGTCCGAACCGATCCCTTGAGGGTGGCGCGGTCGTCGAGGTGGCGACCGGTAACGGTGTCGCTGGTCCGTAGCTCCTCGACGCTGCCCTCGAAGCAGATGTTGCCGCCGGCCGCTCCTGCGCCGGGGCCGAGGTCGACGACATGGTCCGCGACCGCGATCGTGTCGGGCTCGTGCTCGACCACGAGCACCGTGTTGCCCTTGTCCCGCAGTTGAAGCAAGAGCCGGTTCGTCCGCTCGACGTCGTGGGGGTGCAGACCGATCGTTGGCTCGTCGAAGACGTACGTGACGTCGGTCAGTGCAGAGCCGAGGTGGCGGATCATCTTCGTGCGCTGAGCCTCGCCCCCGGACAGGGTCCCCGCCGGCCGGTCCAGTGAGAGGTAGCCCAACCCGATGCCAACGAAGGAGTCGAGAAGGTGTTGTAGCCCGGAGAGCAACGGTGCCACCGACGGGGCGTCGAGCGCATCGACCCAGTCGCGCAGGTCGCTGATCTGCATCGCGCAGACGTCTGCGATGTTCTTGCCGTCGATCCTCGACGAGCGGGCCTGTTCGCTGAGCCGGGTGCCGTCGCACTCCGGGCAGGTCGTGAACGTCACGGCCCGCTCGACGAAGCGGCGGATGTGAGGTTGCATCGACTCGACATCCTTGGAGAGCATCGACTTCTGGATCCGCGGGATCAGACCCTCGTAGGTCACGTTGACGCCCTCGACCTTGATCTTGGTCGGCTCCTTGTGGAGCAGGTCGTGCAACTGCTTCTTGGTGAACCTGCTGATCGGCTTGTCCGGGTCGAAGTAGCCGCAACCGCGGTAGATCCGGCCGTACCAGCCGTCCATGCTGTAGCCGGGGATCTTGAGAGCGCCCTCGTTGAGCGAGAGGCTGTCGTCGTAGAGCGCGGTCAGATCGATGTCGCTGACGTTGCCCATGCCCTCGCAGCGCGGACACATCCCACCGAGCCGGTTGAAGGTGGCCTTCTCGGTCCTGGTCTTCCCGCCGCGCTCGACGGTGATGGCACCACTGGCGCTCACCGAAGGGACGTTGAAGGAGTAGGCGTTCGGTGAGCCGATGTGCGGTTCACCGAGCCGGCTGAACAGGATGCGTAGCATCGCGTTGGCATCGGTGGCGGTGCCAACGGTCGAGCGTGGGTTGGCGCCCATCCGCTCCTGGTCGACGATGATCGCCGTCGTCAGCCCGTCCAGGAAGTCGACCTCCGGCCGCGCGAGCGTCGGCATGAAGCCCTGGACGAAGGCGCTGTAGGTCTCGTTGATCATCCGCTGCGACTCCGCGGCGATCGTGGCGAACACCAGCGAACTCTTGCCCGATCCCGACACGCCGGTGAACACCGTCAACCGACGTTTCGGCAGCTCAACGTGCACGTCCTTGAGGTTGTTCACGCGGGCACCCTGCACGCGGATCCGGTCGTGACGGTCCGCGACGTGCGCCGCCAGCGATGCCGGGTCCGTGCTCGTGGCCTCGCTCATCCTGTTGCCTCCCTCCGGCTGCCCCCCGCACGTTCCGGAGGTCAGGCCGACCAGTGACCGTCGTGCATCAGTTCACGACCGACCATCTCGTTCTCTTCGCGCCAGGCCTGGATACGGTGCGGGATGACCCGGAACCAGCGGAACGGCCCCGCCTCCTCGCGCGGGTCGAAGCCGGCGCGATCGACGAACCGCTCGGTTCGCTCCTCCGACAGCCCGTCGATCTCGAGTACCTCGACGTCGCCCTCGATCATGGTCACGTCACGGGTGTGGCCGAGTGCCAACCGCGCAGAGCGCGTGTCGGCCAGGTTCCGGCCGGTCCGGCTGTCCGCCGACGTGGCCAGTAGCAGCGCTTCGCCATCCCAGTCGAAGGACAGTGGCACCAGGGAGGGCACGCCGTCGGTCGAGGCCGTGGCCACCCAGACGTCGACGTCATGGGTGAGACGATGCTCGGTGTCACGTCGACGCCGAGCGGGGGTGCGGGGGTCATCAGGCATGGTGGCGATCTCGGGGCTAGCTAGCCCAGCTCCTGGATGCGGATCATGTTGCGGGCGGGATCACGGAGACGCCGTCTCGGGTTCCCCACGGGCGAGCGCCTCGACGTCCAGCGGCTGGCCGTACTCTCGGTCGATCCGGTCGTGGACGCGGCGCAACCGCGCGAGGTCGCGCAGGTGCTGCCCGTCTGTGCGTCCACTCGCCACCCGGCAGATCCTAGCGCTGCGCTGGGGGACCCGTGCGAGATCGAGCTCGGGGGCCGAGGTTCAACGCCCCGTCGCACCACGGAGCTCAGGGCAGGTCCAGCAACCGAAGCACGTGGGGGAGTCCGATCCAAGCGACCGGTGGGCCTGCCTCACGCTACGTGCGACCGCTCACCTTCTGGGACGGCCGCCAGCCCGTCATCGGGCCCGTCCGGGCCGTGAGATCCTCCATCCCACCCGCCGCCACCTCCGCCGCCGCCGCGGCCGAAGAACCGCAGAAGGAGCAGCACCAGCAGCAGTGCGAGAAGTACGACGATCACGACCACGTGGGTTCCCCTGAGAAGACCGTTGAGAAGACCGTTGGCCCGTCCCTATCGTCACCGTACCTCGGGGCTCGCGGGGAGCCGACAGACGGATGACTCGTCCACCTCCCGACAACCGCCGCTGGCGGCAGGTGGATGCGCGGCGGGCGGGGTCTCGTCGCGTGGTCTCTCGTGGCGGGCAGTCACACGAACGCTCGGTCTTCGAACCAGCAGCGAGGAGGCTGGTCGTCTCGGAACGACGCGCCCCTACGCCGGAGTGCGTTCCTCTTGGACGAAGACCGACTCCAGGGGCGCGGGTCGGGCGAGGTGGTACCCCTGCGCCTGATCGACGCCCAGCTCGGCGAGGAGGTCGAAGGTGGCCTGGTCCTCGACGCCTTCGGCGACGGTCAGCATGTCGAACGATCTCGCGAGCGAGACCACCGCGCTGATCACGTGACGGCTAGCTGGTTCGGTGACCGCATCGCGGACGAACTCGATGTCGATCTTGAGCATGTCGACCGGCAGGTGCTTGAGGTAGGTGAACGCGCCGTATCCGGTGCCGAAGTCATCAAGAGCGAGCTGACAACCCAGGGCATGGATGCGCTGAGCGAACCGAGTGGCGGCTTCGTCGTTCTCGAGCAGGGCCGTCTCGGTGAGCTCGAACACCAACGACGCGGGGTTCGCGCCGGTGTCTTCGATCAACTGTTCGATCAGGTACGGCAGGGTCGGATCGGCGAACGACCGCGCCGACAGGTTGACCTCGACCGGATGCCCAGCGGCGGCCAGATCGATGGCCTGGCCGATCACCCACCGATCGATGGCAGGCGCAAGCCCGTACGACTCGGCGGTCGGCAGGAAGGCCCCGGGGTAGACGAGGCCCTCGTCGGGGTCGTTCAAGCGGATGAGTAGCTCGTGTTGGATCGTCTCACCGGTCGCGATGTCCACGATGGGTTGTGCGTGCAGGACGAAGTGGTCGTCGTCGAGCGCCTCCTGGATCCTGCCCATCCACTGAGCATGATGTGCGTCGATGCGCAGCTGCTGTTGCTCCTGGAGCCGTCCGGT
This sequence comes from Nitriliruptoraceae bacterium, assembly GCA_007120565.1. GTDB lineage: Bacteria > Actinomycetota > Nitriliruptoria > Nitriliruptorales > Nitriliruptoraceae > CSSed11-175R1. The sequence goes on from SKNK01000007.1 coordinate 4,525, forward strand.
GATATCGCGGAAGGTGACGACCCACCCCGCTGGCTCGCCGTGGTCGTCCGCGGGCAGTTCCGTGGCGACGTACTCGATCGGCAGGATGCTTCCATCGGAGCGGAGGAGCCGCTCCTCGGTGGCTTCGCCGGGCACGCCACCATCGAAGTCCGCGCCGATCAACTGGTCGCCGGGTCCGTAGGCAGATCCGTCGGGACGCACCCCGAGCAGCCGGTTGACGAACGAACCCCCGATCACGCTGCCGTTGGTCGCCCCGAGCAACTCCCCGCCCTTGGGGTTGACGTAGGCGACGCGGCCGTTGGCGTCCAGCGTGCACAGGCCTTCGCCCACGCGGTCGGTGATGGCTCGGAGCCAGGCGTTGTTGCGTGCGAGGTCCCGCTCCTTGGCCACGTGATCGGAGAGATCGATCGCGACCCCGATGATCCCGATCGGCTCACCGTCGGCATCGTGGACCACGTGGTTGCGGACGTTGGCGGGGAAGGTCCGGCCATCGCGGTGGCCGCCGATCAGTTCCCCGTTCCACCCACCGTTGCCGATGATCGAAGCGAACGCGGCGGCCGCCTCGCCCTGGTGCTCGACGGGGATGGTCACCTCGTAGGCCGGACGGCCCATCGCCTCCTCTGCCGTCCAGCCGTGGAGCCGCTCAGCGGCGGCGTTCCACGCGACGATGTTCCCGTCGAGGTCGGTGGCGATGACCGAGACGTCTACGGCGTCGAGCTGCTGCGCGCGGACCTCCAGCTGGTGGCGGGCGAGACGCTCGGCCGTGATGTCCCGGTGGTGGACCACCACGTTGGTCGGTCCCGTTCCGGGGAGCTTCGTGGCGGTCATCCGGAACCAGCGCTGCTCGTTGGGCACGTCGCAGGGGTACTCCAGTTCGAACCGCTCTTCGTCTCCGGTGGCGACGGAGAGCAGGCCAGCCAAGGCTGCCCCGGCGTTGGGGTTCGGTGCGTTCGTCAGGGCCGTGAAGTAGTTCTCATCGACCGCGACACCCCGGTACCCGTTCTCCCGGGCGAAGCTCTGCCACGTGGTGTTGGCCGACAGGATGCGGCCTCGTCGGTCGATCACCGCGGTGCGGCTCTCGAGGGAGTCCAGAACATCGGCTCCGTCCACCGGTTCGGTCGCCGACCGTGCCCGTTGTTCATCCGCATCGCCCAGCACCACGGTGTGGGCCTGGCACACGTCGTCGAACCGATCGCCCGGATGTCGGTCGGCACCTGGGTCGCTGGGGTAGGCGCAGATCAGGTCGAGGTCGTAGAGACCGAGCAGGTGGGTGCCGACCTCCTCGAGTTCGAGGGCGGCGACCGCGAGGCCGCGCGAGAACAGCAGGGGGCCCAACTCGCTGAACACCTTCAAGCGGCCACCGGAGCGCCTGGCTGCCTCCTCGAACCGGGTGATGAGCGGGACCAGTCGGCGGGCATCGAGGGCGCGGTGATCGGTCAACAGCTCGCTCAGTAGCTCTGATGCATCGAGTTCGATGTAGCGGCCACTGGCCCGCAGCTCATCGAGGTCGAGGCCCTGGTCACCCAGCTTGTCGTCGAGTCCAGCGAGGTGTTCGGGCGTGGCGACGACCACCGTCGAGTCGCCGGCGGCCAGGGGGCCAGCAAGCAGCTCGGTCAGGACGCTGAACAGCTGCGCATCGTGGGAGTAGACCACGATGGGATGCTGGCGAGTAGCTGGAGTGCGGACTGGCCCGGACATGGACACGCCCTGCTGTGGTAGTTGAGCACGGTGGGCCAAGGGCAGCACCGTCCATCCACAACGTCGGCTGCCCACCGCAGGACTTGAGGCCTGGGCCTACGACGGGTCTGGCCAGCCCGGCAAGAGCCCAGGCAACCGGTCGAACCAACTCGCGACGGCACGTTCGTACGCAAGGCCGAACTCCAAGGTGGCCAGCGCGTATGGGGCGAGCTCGTACGCTCGCGGTCGACCCGCTCGACGCCTGACTGAACGAGGAGGCCGCGTGGTTGAGCAGGAGATCGATGTCCTGTGCGACGCTGCTGGCCTCCTGGCTGACGACCTCGACGCGGCCGCGGACCTCGAGGTGGTCGACCGCTTCCGGGTGAACGTCTGGAGGGTCGCCGTGCGCGGCGGCTCGCGCGACGTCCCTCCCACCGTGATCGTGCGGGCAGGTCCCGATCGGGTCTCCGATCCTCGATCGCAGCCGGGCGATGGGTTGCGCTGGCACGAGGTGTTCGCCAACGAGGTCGCCGGCACGCGCTTCCTCGCCGAACTGACTGAGCTCGAGGGCCGGGTTCCGGTCGAACTGGCGGGTGACGTGGACCGGCAGGTGCTCGTCAGCCAGGACCTGGGCACCGGGCCGTCGGTGGCCGATGTGTTGCTCGCCGACGATCGTGACCGGGCCCTCGCCCTGCTCGAGCAACATGCGGCGATGCTCGGAGATGTGGCATCGGCGAGTTTCGGCAAGACGGATCGCTACGCGGTGATCCGGTCGGACTGCGGCCCGCCTGCCTCGCCGCACAACCTGCGTCCCACGGGTGGCGCGGCGCTGCACAGGTTCCTCGACGGGTTCGCTCGTGACGTGGGCGTGGTACCGGCGGACGACGTGGACGACGAGGTGGCACGCATCGTCTCGGCAGCGGCAACGCCGCCATCGGACTGGACCGCGTACAGCCCGGCAGATGCCTGTCCGGACAACAACGTGGTCACCGAAGACGGCCGCTTGGCGATGTTCGACTTCGGGTACGGCGCGGTGCGGCATCTCGGCCTGGACACGACCTACTTCTCCCTGCCGTTCCCGACCTGCTGGTGTTACGCCCCGCTGCCTCAGAACCTGCGATCACACCTGCTCGAGACCTACCGCACCGCGGTGGGCCAGCGGGTCCCAGCGGTGCGGGACGACGATGCCTGGACCACTGCGGTGGCCTGGGCGGCCGCTGCGTGGTTCATCGACTGGATCGTCGCGGTCGCGATCGCTGAGGACACCCGTGAACGCCAGCGCGGGCCGCTCTCCGGCAAGGCTGCGGTTGCGAGCCAGGTCGCGACCGTCGCGGAGGTGATCGCACCCGTCTACGGCGCACTGAGCGAGTTGGCTTCACGCACCGCCGCGTCGCTCCAGGCGCGATGGGGCATCACCGAGGTCCCGACGTACCCCGCGCTGCGGTGAGCTGGCCCCGACGAACACGCGACGTGGTGGACCACGGGTCTTGACCGGCGCGGCCTCGTAGGGCAGATTCGGCTCATGCTTGCACCGTCGCGTGATCCGAGCGTCGCCGCGGACGCTGTCCTCGCGCTCCAGCGGCGGCTGGCGGCTGCCGGCTTCGACCTACCCCTGCAGCTGTGGGATGGCCGCACCACGGGGCCTCCGGATCCGGACTATCGCCTCGTGTTGCACGCACCCTGGTCGCTGCGCGCGATGCTGGTCCCGCCCAGCGACCTGCAGGTCGGGGAGACCTACCTGCGCGTTGCCATCGATGTCCAAGGATCGATGGTCGCGGCCCTGCGCGACCTGGTCCGTCTCCGCGACGGGTTGACGACCCGGGGCCGGCTGGCGGTAGCAGGTCTGGTCGCTCGGCTGCCGCGCCCTCCGAAGGGCCCGGTCGGCGATGGCCGCGTGGTGTTGCGGGGACAACGCCACAGTCGAGATCGAGATGCCGATGCGGTCCGCCACCACTACGACGCCGGTGACGAGCTCTACCAGCTGTTCCTCGACCGCGAACTCGTGTACTCCTGTGCCTACTTCAGTGACGCGGATCGTTGCGCGCCGGCCGGTGATCGGGCGGTGCTCGACCGTGCGCAGCGTCGCAAGCTCGAACTCGTGTGTCGCAAGTTGGCGCTACGTCCCGGGGAGCGCTTCCTCGATGTCGGATGCGGTTGGGGTTCCCTGGTGATCCATGCGGCTCGGGAGCACGACGTTGAGGCCGTGGGGGTGACGTTGTCGGAGAACCAGGCCGCGTTGGCCCGGGAGCGGGTCGCGGAAGCCGGGTTGGGTGACCGGGTACGCATCGAACGCGCGGACTACCGCGAGGTGGACGCTCGCTTCGACGCGATCGCGTCGGTCGGGATGGTCGAGCACGTCGGTGCGGATCAGCTCGACCGCTACTTCGCCCACCTCCGAGGACTCCTGCGAGACGGCGGCCGGTTGCTGAACCACGGCATCACAACCGGGCAGCGCGACCTCGTCCGTGACTTCGCCACCGAGCCGGACACCTTCATCGGCAGGTACGTCTTCCCGGACGGGGCGCTCGTCCCGGCGTACCGCATGGTCGCCCACGTCGAACGCAGCGGTCTGGAGCTGCAGGATGTGCAGCAGCTCCGCCCGCACTACGCCCGGACCCTGGAGCACTGGGTCACCAATCTCGAAGCCAACTACGCCGAGGTGGTCGACGCCGTCGGCGAGCAGACGGCTCGCGTGTGGCGCGCCTACCTCGCCGGGTCGGTCCTGGGGTTCGAGCGCGGAGATCTCGGTGTCGTCCAGGTCCTGGCTACGCGCGGCGA
>SKNK01000025.1 GCA_007120565.1 Nitriliruptoraceae bacterium
ATGTTCTACCGGTTCGTGCGCCACCCCATCATGGTCGGGTTCCTGATCGCCTTCTGGGCGACGCCGGACATGAGCCAGGGACGACTGCTGTTCGCGGTGCTTGGTACGGGCTACATCCTGGTGGGTGTCCGGTTCGAGGAACACGACCTGAGGCGTGACCTCGGTGAGGACTACACCCGCTACGAAGCCGAGGTGCCACGGTTCGTTCCACGCCTGCGCGGTGGACGTGCACGCGAGCGCGCGACGGTGGACGGTCGGGCCTAGGCAACGCAGGATGGCGAGGGGAGAGGGAGGGCCGGACGGTGCGTGCGCGTGAACCAGACGGAGAGGGCTACGTCGAGCACGACGGCGTGAAGCTGCACTACGAGGTGCACGGCGACGGCGATGCGACGATCCTGCTGCTGCCGACCTGGACCATCGTCCACAAGCGCTTCTGGAAGGCTCAACTGGCCCATCTCGCTCGTCACTTCCGCGTGGTCACGTACGACGGACCGGGCAATGGACGCTCCGACCGGTCGACGGACCCGGTCGCCTACCGCCACGACCGGCAGGTCGCCTACGCCGGGGCGGTGCTGGATGCGACCGAGACCGACCAGGCGTTCGTGGTCTCGCTGTCCCAGGCCGCGAACTGGGCACTCGATCTGGCGGCGAACCACGGGCGACGGGTCCTCGGGACCGTGTTCATCGCTCCTTCGCTGGACATCGCCGACGGTCACGTGGTGCGCGCGGCTGGGAGCGCCGACGGTCCGCACCCGCGAGACCTACCACCCTCGAGGGTTCCGCTTGGTGTTTCGGACCCGATCGAGCAATGGGTCAAGTACGACGTCGACTACTGGCAGGAGCATCACGAGGATTTCGCGTGGTTCTTCTTCGGCCAGTGCCTCCCCGAGCCCTTCTCCACGAAGATCATCGAGGACTGCGTCGGCTGGGGGTTGGAATCGACCGGCGAGGTCCTCGGCGCCGAGGCGAGGGGCAAGGGGATGCCGGATCGCCAGACGCTCGAGACGTGGTGTGCCCGCATCTCGTCCCCGACCCTGGCGATCCACGGTGACCAGGACCGGATCAGCCCCCTGCGTCGCAGTGAACGCCTCGCGGAACTGACCGGGGGAGACCTGTTGGTCCTCGAGGGCAGCGGGCACGCTCCCATGGCGCGCGATCCGGTCGCGGTGAACCTCGCGATCCACCGGTTCGTCGATCGCGTCCAGCCGAAGGTTCCGAAGAGGAGGCGTTGGGGCCGGGGCGGGTCGCGGCCTCGACGGGTGCTGTACCTGTCGTCGCCGATCGGGCTCGGTCATGCCCGGCGTGACCTTGCGATCGCACAGGAGCTGCGACACCGCCACCCCGATGCGCAGATCGACTGGCTCGCGCAGGATCCGGTCACCCGGGTCCTCGAGCACGCGGGGGAGCGGATCCACCCGGCCAGCGCCTTCCTCTCCAGCGAGTCCTCACACATCGAGGAGTCCTCGGGCGAGCACGACCTACACGCGTTCCAAGCGCTCCGCGACATGGACGAGATCCTCGTCGCCAACTTCATGCTGTTCCACGACGTGGTGAGCCACGAGACCTACGACCTGGTGGTCGGGGACGAGTCGTGGGAGGTGGACCACTTCCTGCACGAGAACCCGGACTTGAAGCGCTTCGCCTACGCGTGGTTCACCGATTTCGTGGGCATGCTGCCGATGCCTGGTGGGGATCGCGGGCCCTTCTCCGGCTCGACGGACCCGGCCCGGCGTGAGGCGGTCGTCGCCGCCGACGTCAACGCCCAGATGATCGAGCAGATCGAGCGCTTCCCCTACGTACGGGACCGGGCGATCTTCGTCGGTGACCCGGACGACATCGTCCCCGAACGGTTCGGACCGGATCTGCCGGAGATCCGCGAGTGGACCCAGGCTCACTACGACTTCCCGGGCTACGTGACCGGGTTCGACCCGTCACCGCTCACCGATCGCGAGGCACTCCGAGCCGAGCTCGGCTACCGCCCCGATGAACAGGTGTGCGTGGTCACCGTCGGTGGCTCCGGCGTTGGTGGCGACCTGCTACGTCGCGTGATCGCTGCCTTCCCGGAGACCAAGCGGCGTGTGGCCGGACTGCGCATGGTGGTCGTTGCGGGGCCTCGCATCGATCCGGCCGTGATGCCGAGTTCCGACGGGCTGGAGGTGCACGCCTTCGTGCCCGGGCTCTACCGGCACCTCGCTGCCTGCGACCTGGCGGTGGTGCAAGGCGGGCTCACGACCTGCATGGAGTTGACCGCGACGGGGCGGCCGTTCGTGTACATCCCGCTTCGGCACCACTTCGAGCAGAACCTCCACGTCGCACACCGGCTGCGCCGGTACGGCGCAGGCCGTCGGCTCGACTACGACCGGGCCGACCCCGACCACCTCGCCGTCGTGATCGCCGAGGAGATCGGTCGCGAGGTGGACTACCTCCCGGTCGCATCCGACGGCGCAGCCAGGGCAGCCGACCTGCTCGCCGACCTGTTGTGAGGAGGCTGTTGTGAGCCTGACGCTGAACGTTCCTCGGCCGACTCGGGACGGAGGACGACGTGCGAGCCCGTGATCCCGACCACGACGGCTTCGCTGAACAGGGCGGCGTGAAGCTGCACTTCGAGGTGTTCGGTGACGGTGAGCCGGCGGTCGTTCTCGTCCCGGCGTCGCCCATCACCCACTCGCGAGAGTGGAAGGCCCAGGTCCCTGACCTCGCGCGCCTCACTCGGGTGGTCACCTACGACGGACGCGGTAACGGCCGTTCCGACCGGCCGACCGTGCCGGAGGCCTACACCGACCGGCAGAACGTCGACGATGCCTTGGCCGTCATGCAGGCGGCCGAGGTCGACCGCGCCGTGCTCGTCACCCACTGCCACAGCGCTCGGTGGGGGTTCACCCTGGCCGCCGAGCATCCCGAGCGGGTCCAGGGCATCGTCGCGATCGCCCCCGGCATCCCCTTCCTCACCCCACCGCACCCGCACGGTCCCGTCGTCGCCGACAACTTCGAGCTGGAGGCCGAGCACTACGAGGGGTGGCGGCTGTGCAACCGCCACCACTGGCTCGCAGGCGGCTACCGGGAGTGGGCCGAGTTCTTCTTCACCGCGCAGCTGCCCGAGCCGCACTCGACCAAGCCGATCGAGGACACCGTCGCGTGGGCGATGGAGACCTCGGTCGACGTGATGCTGTCCAGCCACGACGCGGGCGGAGTGATCCCGGCCGACCTCGAGGCGGCGGAGCGGCTGTGCCGTCAGATCGGCGTCCCGGTCCTGGTGATCCACGGGGACCAGGACATCTGCCAGCCGGTCGCGCGGGGGGAGCGGGTCGCCGAGCTGACCGGTGGGGACCTGCTCCGGATGGAGGGTTCGGGGCACCAGCCCCACGGCCGTGATCCGGTACGGGTGAACCTCGCGCTCCGAAACTTCGTCGACACGGTCCGGCCGTTCACCCCGAAGGTCGTGCGCTGGACCCGTGGCCGTTCGCGGACGCCGCGTGTGCTGTACCTGTCGTCGCCGATCGGGTTGGGTCATGCCCGTCGGGACCTGGCGGTAGCCGAGGAGCTACGCAAGCTCGCCCCGGACGCCGAGGTCGACTGGCTCGCGCAGGACCCCGTGACACGGGTGCTCGAGGCAGCAGGCGAACGGGTGCATCCCGCGAGCCGCCACCTGGCCAGCGAGTCGTCCCACATCGAGGAGGCGGCCGGGGAACACGACCTGCACGCGTTCCAGGCGATCCGGGACATGGACGAGATCCTCGTCGCCAACTACATGGTCTTCCACGACGTCGTGCGTGAGCGCGACTACGACCTGGTGGTGGGGGACGAGGCGTGGGAGGTCGACCACTTCCTGCACGAGAACCCGGAGCTCAAGCGTTCGGCGTTCGCCTGGTTCACCGACTTCGTCGGCTGGTTGCCGATGCCCGAAGGTGGGTCGGACGAGGTGGCGCTCACCACCGACTACAACGCCGAGATGATCGAGCACCTGGCGCGGTATCCGCGACTGCGGGACCGGTCGATCTTCGTCGGCGATCCAGAGGACATCGTCCCGGAACGCTTCGGTGTCGGTCTCCCGACGATCCGCCAGTGGACGCAGGAGCACTTCGACTTCGCCGGCTACGTCACCGGGTTCGACCCGACGCTGCTCGCCGACCGTGAGGCGCACCGGGCCGAACTCGGGTATGGCCCCGACGAGCTGGTATGCATCGTGACCGTCGGTGGCTCCGGGGTTGGCACGCACCTGCTTCGGCGTGTGATCGCCGCCTACCCCGAAACCAAGGCCCGTGTGCCGGCACTGCGGATGGTCGTCGTCGCGGGACCACGGATCGATCCGGCGTCACTCCCGGGCCACGACGGCCTCGAGGTCCGCTCGTTCGTCCCCCGGCTCTACCGCCACCTCGGCGTCTGTGACCTCGCCGTCGTGCAGGGCGGCTTGACGACCTGCATGGAGCTGACGGCTTCCGGGCGACCCTTCCTCTACTTCCCCCTCCAACACCACTTCGAGCAGACCTACCACGTAGCCCACCGCCTCGACCGGTACCGCGCGGGGCGGCGGATGGACTTCGCCACGTCGACACCCGAGGGGATCGCGGACGCCATCGCCACCGAGATCGGGCGGGAGACCGACTACCGGCCGGTCGCGTCCGACGGTGCTGCCCGGGCAGCATCGATGCTCGCCGAGCTGCTGTGAGGACAGATCGACCTGGCCGGCGATGGTCCCGGGCCGACGAGCCCGACGGCCCTTTGCGCGGCGTCTCGCCGCCGTCAGACTCAGGACGGTCAGAACCGGCGCGCGGCCGGTGGCCGAGGAGCAGGCATGGCCAGGCGCATCGTGATCATGGGCGCGGCGGGCCGCGACTTCCACGTGTTCAACACCGTGTTCCGTGACGACCCCCACAGCGAGGTGGTGGCGTTCACCGCAGCGCAGATCCCGGGTATCGCCGACCGGACCTACCCGCCGACACTGGCCGGCCAGCACTACCCCAATGGCGTCCCGATCCGCCCCGAGTCCGAGCTTGAGGATCTGGTTCGCGACCACGGCGTCGACGAGGTGATCCTCGCGTACTCGGACCTGTCGCATCAGGACGTGATGCACGTGGCTTCGCGGGTCCTGGCGACCGGAGCGGACTTCAAACTCAGTGGCCCGGACGCCTCGATGCTGCGGAGCCGCAAGCCGGTCGTCGCCGTCTGCGCGGTCCGGACCGGGTGCGGCAAGAGCCAGACCAGCCGCCGGGTGGCGAGTCTGCTGCTCGAAGCGGGCCTGACCCCGGTGCTGATCCGCCACCCCATGCCCTACGGCGACCTCGAACGGATGCGGGTCCAGCGCTTCGCCAGCCTCGAGGACATCGACGCGTCGGATCCCACGATCGAGGAGCGCGAGGAGTACGAGACCCCGATCACCATGAGGATGGTGCTCTACGCCGGCGTGGACTACGCCGAGATCCTCGAGCGAGCCGAGTCCGAGGCCGACGTGATCATCTGGGACGGCGGGAACAACGACCTGTCGTTCATCCGACCCGACGTACTGATCACGGTCGTCGATCCGCTCCGGCCGGGCCACGAGCTCGGCTACCACCCCGGGGAGACCAACCTCCGGATGGCCGACATCGTGGTGGTGAACAAGGTGGACTCCGCCGACCCAGAGGCGGTCGAGTTCGTGGTCGCCAACGTCATGGAGGCGAACCCGAACGCGTCGGTCGTTCGCGCAGGCTCGCCCGTGACCCTGGACGTTGGCCCGTCCCTCGAGGGAGCGCGTGTCCTGGTGATCGAGGACGGCCCGACGATCACCCACGGCGGCATGCCCTATGGGGCGGGGACCGTCGCGGCGCGTGAGGCGGGGGCTACGACGTTCGTCGACCCACGCCACTACGCCGTCGGCAGCATCGCGGACACCTACGCCACCTACCCCGACATCGGTCCCGTCCTCCCGGCGATGGGCTACGGCGAGGTCCAGATCCGCGAACTGGAGCAGACGATCCGCGCCGCCGAGGTCGATGTCGTGGTGATCGGTACGCCCATCGACCTGTCCCGGGTCCTCGACATCGATCAGTCGGTCCGCCGTGCGACCTACGAACTCGACGGGGCCGGTTCGCGCGGGCTCGCGGAGGCCTTGGCCGGCCACATCGACGCCTGGGTGGGTGCTACCTCGACGTCGCAACGCGCCTGACGCCGGCAGCGGGACGGAGCGGTAGCCCTGCTGGGTACATGCTGGCCGCCGAGTCACGCGTAACGCACCAGGGGCCGTGGCCGTCGCTTCTCGATGGCGGTGTTCAGGCACCTGTCTACCGATGCTCACGTCGTCGGTACCCAACCGGCCGGGTCTGTTCGCTCACCGCACCTAGGTTCACGGTTCCTCCCTTGATCCCGCCATGCGGGCCAGGGTCGTGCTTGGCTGACCGTCCGTTCGCGTAGCTAGAAAGGCCCGCCCCATGGTGACCACGCACCGCCGCATGTCCGTTGCTCTCCTGGCGGTGCTCGCACTGCTGTTCAGCGTGCTGCCACCCTTGGGGGCCACGGGGTCCGGTGCGTCGACCACGTCCTCGGTGACGTTGGCGGGGTTCGATTTCGAGGGTGATTCCGTTGAGCCGTCCGTTGTGGCTGATGGGGTGTCAGTTGGGTCGATGACGCTTGCGCGGGGGAGCGTGCAGTTCTTCACGGGGAACCCGGGGCGGGCCATGGCGGGCACCCAGTGGCATGAGGATGACAACTACTTCGAGTTCGAGGTCACGCCTCATCCAGGTGCGGAGGTGTCGCTGGAGAGCTTCGCGTTCGACGAGCAGGCCTCAGGAACCGGGCCGAACGAGTGGACGGCCTACCTCGTGACCGAGGATGGTCAGATCGAGTTGGGCAGCGGTGACACGGCGGGGTCGTTCGCGAGCCATCAGGTGACGATCCCCGAGGGTGCCGTTGGGCCGCATGAGGAGTCCTTCAACATCCGGTTGGCCGGGTTCGACGCGTCCGGTGCGGGTGGGACCTGGCGGATCGACAACGTCGAACTGACCGGCTCCGTGGACGGCGACGTCGGACCACCGCCACCACCGGTGGTGACCTTGGCGGGGTTCGACTTCGAGGGTGACTCGGTTGAGCCGTCGGTGGTGGCCGCTGGGGTCTCGGTGGGGCCGATGACCGTTGAACGGGGAACCGCAGGGTTCGTCGCGGGTAACCCGGGGCGGGCGTTCACATCCAACCAGTGGCATGAGGATGACAACTACTTCGAGTTCGAGGTGACACCGGATGCCGGTGTGGAGGTAACGCTGGAGAGCTTCGCGTTCGATCAGAACGCATCGGGGACCGGTCCGACGTCGTGGACGGCGTACCTGGTGACTGACGATGATGTCGAGGTTGAGCTTGGCAGTGGGGCCACGTCCACCTCGTTCGGTAGCCGTGAGGTGACCATCCCCGAGGGGGCCGTTGGGCCGCACGTGGAGTCGTTCAGCATCCGGTTGGCCGGGTTCGGGGCGTCCGGTGCGGGTGGGACCTGGCGGATCGACAACGTCGCACTGACGGGCTCGCTGGATGGCGACGTTCCGCCGCCGCAGGTCAGCCTCGAGTGCGAAGCGCCCGAGACCATCACCGAAGGGTTCGCGGCCGAGGACGGTGACTACGTCAGCGACAAGGCCATCACCGCGACCGCTAGTGACGGGGACGGTGACCTCAGCTTCTCCGTAACGGCCGTGGAGCCCGACCCAGAGGACGGGTCGATCACCGTGACCGACGTCGATGGGGACACGGCGGAGGTACGGCTCTCCGACGATGTGCCGGGGCTGGATCCGATCGACACCGACGGGACCTACGACGTCACGATCGAGGTCGAGGACGCAGCCGGGGGCACGGACGATTGCACGGTGACCGTCCGCGTGGTTCCGGTGCTCAACATCGGCGAGTTGCGCGGGGTCGTCGAGGACGACGCCGACGGTCGCGCCCATGACTCGCCTTACGCGCTCGGCTCCCCTCCCTGGACCGCTGGGGATCCCATCGCGGTCCGTGGCGTCGTGACCCAGCGGCTGATGGAGGAGAACGCCTCCGGCAACTTCGACTTCCAGGGTTTCTTCATCCAGAGCCTGGATGCCGAGCCAGAGAACATCGCTGGCTTCGACGCGGGTGACCCCGCGTTCGCTGATGGAGACCTTCAGACCTCCGATGGGCTCGTCGTCTCGATGGGCACGTTCTCGACGCTTCGCTCGGATGAGTCACCCTGGTCGTTCTACGGACCGCAGGTGGGTGATGTCGTCACCCTGCGCGGACCGGTGGTCGAGGACTTCGGGCAGACGACCCTGGCGAACCCGTTCGTCGTCGACGTCGCGACCCCGGACGACACCGGCGTCGACACGGACGACCACGTCGAGGTGGTCGAGGTCGACCCACCCGACGACGAGCAGGAAGCTTCGGTGTACTGGGAGCGGATCGCCGGGATGCAGGCCGAGGTGCCAGCCGGCGCCCTCGTCGTCAGCGGCAACGACACCTTCGCCCCCTCCACCAGTGAGATCTGGATGGTCCGGGGCGACCACGACGTGGCGCAGCGAGACGACCCGGATGCTCGGCGGATCTTCCGTAGCTACCACCCGCTTGCCAACGAGTCCGATGGCGAGACGCTCGACCAGACCGGTTTCCGCATCCTGATGGGCTCGTTCGGCATCAAGGCCACCGAAGGCGATGCCACGGCGACGATCACGGAGGCTCGTAGCGGCAGCACGCTCGACGAGGCTCGTCAGGGCGGCATCTACTTCAGCTTCAGCAAGTACCAGGTCATGGTCGCGGAGCGGCCTGAGTTCACCGCGGGCCCGGATCCGGCCGCCAGCAGTCTGGCCGCCGTCGACGGGTTCGATCCCGCCGACGAGTACTCGGTGATGGTCTACAACGTCGAGAACCTCTACGACTTCCGTTCGGACCCGTTCAGCGGCTGCGACCTCGACCCGGACCTGGTGCCTGA